>JAJDBG010000114.1 GCA_029261475.1 Nitrospinaceae bacterium | reverse complement strand
CAAAATTTGATGGCAATGTTTTCGGCGGTAGGGATGATACCTTCCAGGAAACTCACATCGATATTCAGGTTCTTGTGATCCACTTTATCGATTATTTCTGTGGTGATCAAATGCTTCAAGGCCTTTAGGTCGAGGACCATTCCCGTTTCGGGGTCGACTTCACCGCGGACGGTTACTTCTAGAACATAATTGTGTCCGTGTCCATTGGGGTTATTGCAAAGTCCAAAGGTTTGGGCATTCTTCTCGTCGGAAAACTTAGGGTTGTATAAGCGGTGACTGGCGCAAAATTCAAGCTTGCGGGTAATATAAATCATACTCTTGAGTTATGTTATTTGAGGTACTTCTTTTTATTGTCGGTTGAATAAAACCCAGGGCCATAAAGGTGGAAATTCATAGTATTAAACGATTTGTTGATTTTCCCACCGCATTTTTCGCAGGTTTCTAATGGTGGGTCACTCACTTTTTGAAGAAACTCAAAATTTTCTTTGCATTTTTCGCATTGATATTCATAAACAGGCATACTTTTCGTTACTCCTTAAAAGCGTTTCAGGTTTAGATCGCCTTGTTCTTGAGGTAAAAGGAATTGAATGTTTTGGGTGCGAAATAAGGCTGATAGTACTCGAATCCTCTGATTTTTTTTGCAGGGTTGGAACCGCGAAAAATATTCAAAGTTTTTTCTATTTTTTCTTTAATTTCAGGGAGTAAAAAAATCGCACTCGGCAGGGTGAGTTCCCAGTCGGGATGATAAATGCCTACCAATAATTTTTCATTCACAAGGGCTTGCAGGATAATAAACATTTTAACCGAATGTTTTTCCTGAACTTCTTGAGGCATCATATAGGTCTGATTTTCTTTATGAGGACCATAACGCATCACAGCCTGCCCTGTCTCGACGGACTTGAAATTGAGAGACTCTATATAGCTCTTCAATTCGGGGCTCTGATTGTCTGGAGGAAAAACGACAATACCAAAATCTTCTACATTTTTATAGAGCTGATACTCCATTCCCCATGAAAGTACAGGGGAGAGAATGCTCAGCATTCCCCCCACAACAAGGTAAAGGAGGAGAGATGAAATAGACTTGGTTCGATTTGTTTTCATCGTTAATACTCCAGAGAATTATTTGTCCTCAAAAACCCGACACCTGTAGTTTAACACGCCTTATGAAATAATCTCCAACTGGTTGAAGAAATATGAAATTTCAAAAGCCGCTGTTTCGGGAGCATCAGAGCCGTGGGCAGAATTTCTTCCGAGATCGATGGCGAAATCCTTCCGAATGGTTCCTTCTGCTGCATCTTTGGGGTTGGTTGCACCCATAAGATCACGCCAGCCAGAAATTGCATTTTCTTTTTCAAGAACCAGCAAAACCACAGGGCCAGAACACATGGAATCTGTCAGCTCGCCAAAAAAAGGTCGTTCTTTATGAACTGCGTAAAATCCTTCAGCATTCTCCTTGGTCAACAAGGCACGTTTCATTGCTACGATTCTGAATCCAGAGCTTTCAATGCGTTCTAGAATTTTTCCGATCAGGTTACGCTCGACAGCGTCGGGTTTGATAATTGCGAAAGTTTTTTCCATTGCTTTTGATCTTATTAAAAAGGGTTTTTAAAGGATGACAGGTGCTTCTTGACTGTGCTACGAAAAAGAAAAAGGCATCCGCCGGGCTTTTACCTGCCCGACGAAATGCCTTTTACAAAAAACTTTTGTATTTATCTTAAAACGACGCCTGTTCGTTTGATTACGAAGCCGTCTTCCAAGTTTTCAATCCACTTCATTTCAATGGCGTTGTTTTTGGCCACATCATTACAAATGTAGACACAAATTTCGCAAGCTTTACAACGGTCAACTGAAATATAGGCCGACTTATCTGCTTCGCTGTAGTTAATACAGTTAGACTCAGGACAGTATGTTGTGCAAAGATGACAGTTTTTTGCAGAACAAATCTCCTTGTTCACTTCAGCAATATAATACATTTCTTCTCCAGGTCAATATAAGGTTATACCGCCGCCGATTCTTTTTTGGAGCCGGCACCTTCATTTGCCCAGCCTTGATCGAGAGCGTATTGATAAGTCGCTTTAAGCGTATTATGATTGGCTTCGAGAAGTTTTTGCTTTTTCGCAAACTTTTTCTCAATAGCACTATCAAGAGCCGCAGTACCACCAGAGGTAACAATGCCTTTTCCGACAAAGCGATCTTTAACGGATGCAGCAAGGGACTCAAGGTCAGGCAGTCCGAAAATTGCAGAAATTGCTCCACACATTGCCATATTAGTAGCGAGATCTGTCTTTGCTACTTCATTCGCAATTTCGGTTGCGGGCAAATACCAAAGCTTAGCTTCCTTTTCATCCAATTCTCGTTGCTCATCGCGCGAAAATTTGAGAGGAGTCTTGCTATTGATAAGGATGATTCCGCCCTGCTTCAACCCGGTATAGAAGGGCATGGTGTAGGACTTGCCCAAGGTGATTACCGAGGGATGGAATATCATCAAAACGTTTGGGAAAATAATTTCTCCAATTTCATAAATTTCTTCATTGGAGATCCTAACGTAACTTTCAACGGGTGCGTTCCTCTTCTCTGAACCGAAGAACGGTACAAGCGAGCTGTAGCCGCCTGATATAACCACTCCATTGGAGATGATATGGGATGCGGTTACGACGCCTTGACCGCCGATTCCCGCCATTCGAACATTGTATCGTTTGACTGCCATGAAAATTCCCCTATGTAGTAAGTTTATTTCTTTTTCTTTTCGACTTCGTCTAAAAACTTTTTAGCGCGGTCAGAAACAATTTCTTCGAAACCGTATCGTTCTTTTTCGATATCAAAGGCGTCTTTCATTACGTCTGGAGTCGGAATGGAATACTCAATGTTACAAGAAGTATAAGCTTGGATATAAGATGATCCAATTTCTCGTGCAACAAGAATAGCTCTTCGAACCGTTCGTAAAACTCGCCCTGGGTTTGTTGGTGCAATGCGTGCAATGTAGTCTACGCCAGCAACTTTTGCAAGTCCCATGACATCCATTTTCTCGTCGACTTTACCACGGGGAGCCATTTTGAGAACTTTTCCCTTGAGTGTCATTCCGCTCTCTTGTCCGCCGGTGTTGCCGTAAACTTCGTTATCTAGCATGATTGTGGCAAATTTCTCGTTACGGAACCAGCTATGCATCAAACCTTGAAAGCCGATGTCAACCAAGCCGCCGTCGCCGCACATTGCGATAACGTCTTTTTTCTGGTTGGGGAAGCGCAATTCCAAGCCTCTTTTCAATCCAGATGCTGTGGAGTTTGTATCTCCATAGTTTCCGTAAATAAAGGGAACGTTGCCTTGGCTGATGGCCAATCGACCACAACCGGCGGTGCCAACGATAACGCTATGCTCCGGGTTAGGCAGACCAATGAACACCAAGCGAATGAACAGAGTCATTGCACAACCAGCGCACATTGGATGTTCTTCAATCAATTCTTTAAATTTGCCCATGTCAGAGGCCTTCATTTTTTTGCCATACTGACCATGGTTTACTAGATCTTGATACTCGATAGGCAGATGCTCGAGAAAACCCGGTGAGGGTTTAATTGTGTCTAGTGACATAATAAGTATCCTTTATATATAAATGTTTTGTTTTAATTAAGTGTGACTGAAAGTTGAAATACTGACTCCCAACTTTTTTGTCCTTTTACAACATACTACTATCTTCAACTCTAAATCTTTAGAAGCCTTTAGGGAAAATCTTTTCTTGCTTTTGCGAGCCACTCGATAACCATTTCTGTCGGCATAGTCATACCACCGAATACTCTGGGACCGTCTACGATATTGGCTTTGCATTTTCCGTAGAGTACAGAACAAACTTCTTTATGCATCCAACCCGCTTGATTGAACTCGGGGATCAATATGCGCTTGGCATTTTTGAGTGCATTTACAATCGACGTGGTGGGGAAGGGGCGAAGCGTCTTAACTTTAACCAAGCCCACTACTCTACCATTTTCTCCCTCTTGCCGTACCGCTTCACGTGCCTGGGATACTGCGGAACCAGAACAGATAATGAAGTCTTCAGCTTCGGGATTGATGATTTCGATTCGTCCTTTGAGCAATTTCTCAAAATATTTTCCAGATCGCTCCAAGGCGGCAAATACTTCTTGTTGCCAACTGGCATGCATATGGTAACTGATGAAGTTACTTTTTTGAATTGGTGCGTCTCGAGAAATACGAGCCGGTGGATTTTCGTTGTCCATTGCAGGAACTGCACTGCGCCAGCCATCACGGCGGTTGAGTTTGTACTCATCCGAAGGGATGGATACGGGACCACGTGCGTGGGTAACAAAGAATCCATCAACGGAGACCATTGCAGGCAAGGTAACGTCGACATGCTCAGTTACTTCACAGGCGGCCAGGGTGTAGTCAAAAAAGTCTTGTTGGTTTTCTGCATGCAACATGATCATTCCTGTGTTTAGCAGGAATGAGATTTCGATATTGTCTGGTTGAATTGCGAGTGGGGTGTTGATAACACGACACATGTCGAGCAATACAGGTGTAACACGTGCGCCGGGCCAAGAACTAATGGCTTCCATTCCGCGCATGAGACCAGGACCTGAGGTAGCTGTCAAAGCTCGTACGCCTGCGCGTGATGCTCCAGCTGTGGCAGACATAACACCGATCTCTTCTTCTGCCCTGTAGTATTCTTTAATATACCCTTCGTCGTAAAGATAGCCCGCCTGTTGCATGGTCTCACTTTGCGGGGTGATGGGATAGGATATGGCGCAGTCGATGTTGGCACGTTTGATTGCTTCTCGAGCGGCTTCACTGCCGGTAATGAACAGGAGTTCTCTAGGAAGTTCCAATAACATTTTTTCTGCTGAGATTTCTTTTTGAAGATCGCCTTTTGGAACCCAATCTTTGGGTTTGGCTACTGCATTAGACATAGACCACTCCTGTTTATAGTAATTATAAGTATATATTTATTGAAGGTTCCTTTGATACTCATCTATATGGAACCTGAATAATTATCTTTTAAAAAGCTGGTTTAGCGCAACTTAGTTCAGTTAAGATGTTCTTACTTGCTGTAGAAAATTCCCTTTCAGATTATCTAATTGAAATTCTCTCCCTGTAGAGAATAGGCAATTCTAATGAAAATCCCTACAATGTCAAGTTTTTCCAGCATGCTCAGTTGAGAGGCTTTATTCTCCCGGTAGCATTTTCTCTAATGCTTCTAGCTCGTTAAAGTAGTTAAATGCTTTTTCAAGAAACTCATTCAACGTGGAGTCGTTTAAAAACCTTAAGGTTTTGCTTGCTAATTCGGTTGTGTGGCAAACTTCGTATTGTAAGGGAGTTTCGCTAGTATAGCGGATGACGTCTGCCTCCCAGTGAATTTGCTGTATTTCTTCTTGTGGCTTACTTCCAAGGGAAACTCCATATTGACCTATCTTATAGAGGAATTGATAGCCACCTTGTCCGCCGGGCTCCGTTCGGGTCAAGATTAGATTTTTTTGTAAGAACATTTTATTTTATTTAGAAGGTTTTGTTTATCTTCCTATTAGCTATACTTCTTTATGATACTATATTTTTTAGAGTTGTAAAAAAAATATCAATGTAAATTTTATACTGTTTTAGGAAAAATATTCATGCAAGCGATCGAATTGAATGACCCTGCAGAAATTAGCGAATTTTTAAAAGATATTGCACTTTCAGGCAATGGTTTTAACACGGAGTGTCTTTTACTGGAAGTACTTGATGCTGGGCTGGATTACCCTGACTATTTAAAGGCTGAGGGGGAGGACCCCAATGCAAGTTACAAGGGAAAAGTGCCCGCTTGGGAAAAATATCATGTGCGTCAAGGTAAGAGGGTGTTTATGGTTTATGGGGGTAGTGGAACGCGCAGGACGCATTTTTCAGAAACACCTTGATGAAGTTTTTTTTTCTGAGATGTTTGGGCGAAATTGAAGGAAGTATTTTTTTGGAATCGGCTTCGGCTAAAATGTCATCTTAAAAGTTGATCGGATGTTTCAAGGATAGCTTTCGAGTTTTACTTGGTTTGTTTCCCTAGGAATGGGAAATAAGCTTTATGTGAGCGTTGCTTTTTATTAAGCAAGGTTATTCAAAATATAATTTAAATCTATTAAAGACAGAAAAAATGCAATTCGATAAAGAAACGCAGGTTAGGATTTTACGTGTCGCGGCTGACCGAATTGATGGCAGACCGGTTGCAGAGGTAGATGAACACATCGCTCGTGTTATGGATTTGCATCCAGAATTTGAGGAATCTTGGCAATTGGGGGAGATGGCAGTTTATCCACAGGAGATCAATGGACAGATTGTGAACCCATTTGTACACACTGTTTTACATGTGATCATTGATACACAACTGAATGATGGAAATCCGGAAATTGCTGTTTTGACTTACAAAAGATTGCTGGAAGAGGGGATGACGGAGCATGATTGTTTGCATGGCCTCATTCAATCTTTTGCGGATATACATTTTGCTAATTTTCGGAGTGGCAAGCCTTTTGATCACCTGGATTATGAGAGTCGTTTGAAGTCTTTGAGCTATGAGGATGTAGAAGTAGAAGAGGAGTGATTCTCCCTTCGTACGTACTCATCTGTTATTCATTGGATGACCGGAAAGGACCCCGCTATAAGATTTTATCTTAACCAGGGGGGGGGAGTCTGTTGTTCAGGCTAGGTCATTGAGGGAGTGCGCGATCTATTCACATTGCCCAGGCTTTAGTGGCTCATGGCAGACTTCGCAATAGTCGTCCAGGTAGGTATTGGGGTGAAAACACTCTGGGCAACGAATTTCTTTATCGCTTCCATAGGGGGTAAAGATCGCAAGGCACTTTTTACACCAGGAGGCTTTGTCAATATTTGGGGTTCCGCATTGTTTGCAAATTTCTACGCTCATACCGGATTGGATGAAAAAGGTGGGCGGAAGATTCAAAAGATTTCGATTGTTTGCTCTGAATCTTTATTTCACCTTGTGGAAAAAGATTCTTGTTTGCTATCAAACCAATGCTAAAGACTGGGTACTCCGTAAAATACCAGGAATACCGTGTCTTAAGAAAGAGACTGAACGCGTTCCATGGGTGAAATGATATCGGTGAGACGTACGCCAAATTTTTCGTTCACCACTACTACTTCGCCACGGGCCACAAGTTTTTGGTTGACCAGTACTTCAAGTGGCTCGCCAACAAGCTTGGTCAATTCAACGACAGAACCTTGACCTAGTTGTAGTAAATCGTTGATCAACATTTTTGTACGCCCTAGCTCTACTGTAACGGTTAGGGGTATATCCAGAATCAAATCTAGATCACGGCTTTCGCCTGGTTCTTCAGAGCTACCTTCCATTTCTCCAATATTGCCACCAGCATCGTCTTCACCAAGGTCGTCAATATCTT
>JAJDBG010000113.1 GCA_029261475.1 Nitrospinaceae bacterium | reverse complement strand
GATGGAGCCTATACGGGTGAAATTTCTGGAAAAATGCTTAAAGATAGTGGCTGTGAGTGTGTTATTATTGGGCACTCTGAGCGCAGAGGGCAGGAAGATAATTTAACGATAAATAAAAAATTGCGTAGTGCTTTCAGTGAGAATCTGCGCCCCATTTTGTGTGTGGGTGAATCACTGGCTCAACGTGAGTCTGGATTGACCTCTAGTATTATAGAGACTCAACTCAGAGAAGGTTTGCAGGATTTTGAAAAAGAGGATATAAATGACCTCCTCATTGCTTATGAACCTGTATGGGCAATTGGCACGGGCAAGACTGCAGAACCTGATTCAGCTCAAGAGGTTCACAAGCAGATAAGAAGCTGGATTGAAAATGAATTTGGAATCGAAACCGGTCAGAATATTTCGATCTTGTATGGCGGAAGCGTAAAGCCTCAAAATGCTGCTGATCTTCTGAATCAAGAGGATATTGATGGTGCATTGGTTGGGGGAGCAAGCCTGAAGGTTGATTCCTTCTGTGAAATTATTAATGCTATAAAAACTATTTGACTTAAAACGAACATGGAAACCGTACTGAACGTATTGCATATTTTTGGGACCCTTTTTTTAATCATCGTGATTTTATTGCAAACGGGAAAAGGTGCCGCCATGGGATCTGGTTTGGGCGCAGGAAGTAGCCAGACGATGTTTGGAAGTGCTGGAGCAGGGAATTTTCTAAGCAAGCTCACCGCAGGCGTAGCGGTACTGTTTTTGATCACCTCATTATCACTCGCAATTCTTTCTTCGAAAAAGGATTCCAAATCAGTGATAGGCGATATCAGTGAGAGTGCCACTACAAGTTCGAAAGAAAAGAAAGAAACCTCCCCTAAATAAGAAAAAGGCTTTGCCGACGTGGTGGAATTGGTAGACACGTGCGCTTGAGGGGCGTATGGAGAGATCCGTGGGAGTTCGAGTCTCCCCGTCGGCACCATTTTTTAGCTAAAATCGAAATTAGAGTTTTCAGATTTGAATTACCTCGCAAGTATTGGTATTCCTCAAAAATGTGTTAGACTCCTACTATGGCAAAATCACCTGAAGAAAAAAACGTGGCCTTTCCAGCACCCTACACAATGCGCTTGGCGCGTATTCTTCATGCCTTTATTGATGGCGTGATGGGACTGCTGGATAAAGGCGATATTCTATCGCCTAAATTAAAAAGTTTGTCTGAGGTCATTCAAAAATCAGTACGAGTCAAACCACTTGAGGGACTTGCCGCAGAGGTTTTCGCTTATTTTGAGCGGATGAGGATGACGAGAGAAATAGCTAAAGCGGAGCAGGATAGCGTTAAAGAACTTTTCCTTGATATTGCAAAATCCTTGAAGGGGATGGCGGGTACATCTGGGAATTTCTCGGATAATATAGGGAACTATATTGAAAAAATAGAGTCATCCACATCTTTGTCAGATATTGTTCTGTGCAAAAATGAAATTGTCGGTAATATGGATGAAATGCGCATAGAATGCCAGAAGATGAGAAGTGAACTGGATGTTCTTCAGGGCGAAGTTGGTGGATTATCTAAAAAACTGCAAGAATCTGAGTCAATGGTCCACGTTGATGCATTGACACAGGCTTATAACCGAAGTGCTTATGAAATTAAAATTTCACAAGCAATCCGGAATTACAGAAAAGATCAGAGCCCAACGGCCCTGTATGTTGTTGATATAGATTTTTTTAAAAAGATCAACGACACACACGGGCACAAAGCTGGCGATGAAGTTTTGAAGTCTGTCGCTGGTACTCTGAAAAGTTCCATGAGAGAAAGTGATCTTTTGTTTCGCTACGGCGGCGAAGAATTTGTTATTATTTTGGAAAAGATCGATCACTCCAATGCTGTTAAATTGGCGGAAAAACTCAGATCTTCCATTGAGAAAGATTATCTTGTTTATAAAGAAAAAAAGATTGCAGTTACCATCAGCATAGGTGTTTCGTTTCTAAAAGAAGGAGACGAAGAGGATGTCTTTTTTGAAAATGCAGATAAAGCTTTATACAGTGCCAAAACATCCGGGCGTAATAAAATAGTGATTGCTGAATAATCCACTATCTCTTTTTTCCACGTTCCAATCCACGTCTCCCCTTATGCATGCGACAACGCTATCAGCATTGTTTGCTCATCCCAGCTTCCAGCTCCTTTTTCTATCCATATTATTCACACTTGCAAATGTGCTTATAGGCGTTAGTATTTTTGCCAAGGATGCGCGAAAAAAAGGCTATCTTGTCCATCGTTTTGTTTACTGGTTGGTGATTGCTTGTATCAGTCTTTATTTGATAGGCAACCATTTCTTGCTGGAAAACTCCCTTTTTGATTATTTCGTATTCATTTATTTTCTTTTCATTATTCCTTTAAGCCGTAAAATGGATGTGACACTCCATGCAGTTCTTTCTTCCATTGGGTTGGTATTACTCCTTGGGGTGGCGGCTTTTGGTATTTTTTGATAAGGATAGGTTTGTATGGTTTCCTCGGTTTAGTGTAAGGAAACTTTTAATTGAGTAAAACGAAGGTTCCTGGAAGTTTTCCAGCTAATAATAATTATGCTAAAAAAAGTTGACGTTGTTGTTATCGGTGGAGGTTTGGCTGGCATATCTGCCGCTCAACACCTTGCTGAGGCAGGTAGTTCAGTGTGTCTTGTTGAAAGCAATTCCTTGGGGGGACGTTCTCTCAAAACAGGGATTCATGCAAGGAGGATTCTTGAAGAAGCTTTGAGTTTGGGATTATCTCCTCAAAAAGAGTTCCTTGATATTTTTTCTCATTGTAAGACCCGAATGAGCGAAATATCTTCCCAATGGGAAGCGCAGTTAAAGTCTGTGGGTGTGCATGTTGCTTATGGGAAAGGACGGCCTGCTGGCTCTCGGGCTGTTCGAATTTCTAATTCAGAAGGTGACCAAACGTTAGAAGCCGGAAAAATAATTATTGCGACCGGTTCACGCCCAAATTCGAGTATTCACCTGCCATTGGACGGGACAACCATTTTGAGTCCACAGGATTTTTGGAACTTGGATGAAGCTCGCGCTCCAGAAAGCGTGATGGTTACAGGTTGCGAGGAATCATCATATGAAACTGCCCGTTTTTTTAAAGCTCTCGGAAGCAAGGTATATTGGGTAAGCGAAACACAAAGGCTGATACCTTCGGCCCATGATTCATTGTCCACACAGTTAGAGGAAACAGCACGGAAAGAAAAAATAAAAATTCTTCCCGGTAAAAAACTGGAATCCCATTTAAAGAATCAGGGGAACGTAGATATCACTTTAGAAGGTGGCGTTAGGTTCTCAACTGAAAAGATTTTCATCGTGGAATGTCGCAAGCCCGAATCCTCCGAACTGGAACTTGAAGGCATGGGGATGCGTTTGGGAAGTTCTGGGGAGATTCTTACCGAGGAAAACTTGGAAACCTCAGTCCCCGGTGTATTTGCTGTCGGTAGTGTCTTGGGGCGCGAGTCCTATTTTGGCCTTTCAGAAGAAGAAGGGCGTGTTGCAGCTGAAAATGCGATGGGGCAAGCAAGGAGCATGAGCGTCGATATGACCCCTCGTGTCATACACTCAAGCCTTGAACTTGCTTGGGTCGGTATATTGGCTGACACAGCACACCACCATGGCTTGAGGGCTATAGAAGGGAAAGTTGAAGAAAGTAGTACAGGTTTTCCAGGCACGGGCAGCGGATTTTATAAAATTGTTTTTGATAAAGAAACGCAACGGATAATCGGCGCACAATTGGCTTGCCGACAAGCGAGTGAGTTGATTCACCTCATGTCATTGTGTATACGCCGAGGGATGAAGCCTCAAAATTTAGCGAAGATGAATTGTTTTCGCTCGTCCTCTGCAAATGGATTACGAATGGCGGCCCTTGAATGTGTCAAGAAAATGCAAAATCAGAAGAAATTGGCTTGAATGAAAGAATGTGAATTGTGAAAAACTGAAGCGAATTTTTAGCTTAACTTTTACCAGCAGGTAGGATAGTTTCTTGCATTCGCTTGAAAATTGTTTCAAACATTTCTTTGTTTTTGGGTAGCTCAGCGTATATTTTTTGTGTCGGAGTTTGCGTTTCTAGATCGTTCAATATATTTATATTTGTAGACATATGTTCCCAAGCTGACAGTTCTTCAATCCACTGACATTCATGAGCGTATCTGAGTGATTCACCAGCCGATGATAAAGTGTTTCCCTGCTCGCTGGCATAAGTCGAAATGGTTTTTATGACAAGGTTAAAAGTAAAGCTTAAACGTTGCAAAGCCGCATTTTGATAGTATTCGGTTGCGGGTCTTGTTAGAGAATCGGCTAAATGACGGACAGACCAATCTAGGTGTCCCATCATAATTTGAGAAGGCGTATTATTTTTCATTTTGTTTGTCGAATGTTATATTTTAAGCAGAGCTAAGGAGTATAACAAAGGCTTTGGTTTTTCGTCATTTAAATTCCTTGCAATTTTTATATGTGCTTGTTATAAATAGTAAGTTTATTGATATATAAGGTTTTACATTCCCCCTCTGGCCCCCGCCTTCTGAAGGAACATTTCTGTGGTTAATTTTTTCTGGAATCTATTTTCCAACGATTTAGCGATTGATTTAGGGACAGCGAATACCTTGGTGTCTGTTAAAGGCCAGGGAATTGTTTTGCGTGAGCCTTCCGTAGTTGCAATTAACAAAACCACTGATGAGGTGGTGGCTGTTGGTGCGGAAGCGAAGCAAATGTTAGGTCGCGCCCCTGGAAACATTGATGCGATTCGTCCTATGAAGGATGGCGTGATTGCTAATTTTGGAGTGACCGAAAAGATGATTCGGTACTTCATCAATAAGGTTCACAATGATCGGAAAACTCTCGTCAGACCTAGAGTTGTTGTTGCCGTTCCTTCTGGGATCACTCAGGTTGAGAAGCGGGCAGTTCGAGACTCCACACTTTCTGCAGGTGCTCGTGAGGTATTTTTGATAGAAGAACCCATGGCCGCGGCCGTTGGTGTTGGACTTCCTGTGCAAGAGCCTTGGGGAAATATGATCGTTGATATCGGTGGTGGTACAACGGAAGTTGCCATCATTTCTATGTCGGGTATCGTTTATAGCAAGTCCATTCGAATTGCTGGAGATGAAATGGATGAGGCTATCGTAAAATATGTTAAGGATAAATACAAACTTCTGATAGGCAGTCGCACTGCAGAAGAGGTCAAGATTAATATTGGTTCGGCTTATCCACTTGAAAAACGCTTGACGATGGAAGTCAAAGGGCGTGATTTGGTGGTTGGTATTCCCAAGACACTGGTCATTTCTGATGAAGAAGTGCGCGAGGCTTTGGCAGAGACATTTGGTTCTATCATCGAGGCTGTTAAGATTGCTTTAGAGAGAACGCCTCCTGAGCTAGCGTCTGACATCGTAGACAAAGGCATTGTGGTAGCGGGTGGTGGCTCGATGATTAAGGGAGTTGATATACTCCTGCGTGAGGAGACAGGCCTGCCAATTACGCTTGCGGATGACCCTCTATCGGCAGTTGCATTGGGAGCGGGGATGGTTCTGGCCGATTCTAAACTCTTAAGTAAAGTCACCATTTAAAAAATATCTTTTTTAAAATGGCCAAGCCTGAGTTTCTTGAGGATTCTTGGGAGTCTACAAGTTAAGTAAAATAGATTAATGGGTTTACTTGACCATCCTGCATTTCGCTTTTTACCATAAAGGCTCTCAATGGAATAAGTGTTTGCGAGTTACCTTTTAGAAATATATGCGAAGGGTTGCCTAAAAAATGTTTCCAGATAGGGGAACCAAAAGCAAAAGAAAATCCCTTTTTCTTTTAGCATCTATTCTTATTCTATCCTTCACTTTAATGACGGTGAGTGCGAAGCATGATAAATTGCCGTTGTTCCCCGAATTTCTCGCCCTGGCAGTTTTAGAACCTATTCAATCATTAACGACCGACGTGTTGGATTTTGTGAGCGACGGAATCGACCATTATTTTGGATTGGTGAATACCTCTAAAGAAAATGAAATTCTCAAAGGTGAAATAGCGGGTCTTCGTAAAGAGAATAACGACCTTCGTGAAGAGATAAAAAGTTTCATTCGTCTGAATGAACTGCAAAAATTTTCTAAGGGAAAAGATTATCCTGTTTTGCCTGCCAAAGTTATTGGTCATGATGCCACGCAATGGTCGAAAATGATTGTCCTTGATAAAGGGACCAATGACGGTGTTAAAGAGAGCCTGGCCGTCATAAGTGTTTCAGGTGTAATTGGTCAAGTTGTTCAGGCAGGCCCCAATTCTTCAAAAGTACTTTTAATCACTGATAGCCGAAGCGCAGTCGATGCTATTTTTCAGGAGTCACGCACTCGTGGGGTTGTTGTTGGTAACGGTAGCCCCAGTTGTGATATGAAATTTGTTTCATTGACCGCAGAAGTCAAAGAGGGAGACCTTGCCATAACTTCCGGTTTGGGGGGGATTTACCCGAAAGGATTGATCGTTGGGCGAGTACTCAGTGCTGTTAAGAAGCAGGAAAGTCTTTTTCAAACCCTTACCGTAACACCGGGAGCCGACTTGGCTCGCCTTGAAGAAGCACTCATTGTTTTGCCCAGGACCTGAGCCTAACCCATGTGGATTATTTTTATTGTACTGATACTGCTCTTCTTGATTTCGATTCAAACCACGATTTTGCCCCTATTTACCATCTCAGGAATAGTCCCCGATTTTGTGCTCATTTTTGCTGTGTATTGCGGCATCCATTTTAGTGGGCGTAGGGGTGTTTTTGCCGGATTGGTTTCAGGGTTTCTGCAAGATTGTTTTTCTGGAGGAATCCTGGGAATCAATACGCTTTCAAAAGCTCTGATTGGTTATGTTTTTTCTAATTTAAAAGACAAGATAATGGTTGATGGAATCGTACCTATTTGTTTCTTTTTGTTTGTCTCTTCTGTTTTCGATAGTGCTCTGTTTTTTTGCCTTCAATTTTTGCTATTCAAGAACGAATGGGGTGGGGCACTTGTTCCTGCCGTATTGGGTTTTTCTTTGTACAATGCAGTCATAGGCCCATTGTTCTTTTTGGGTTTCGATGAGTTGAAGCGTTGGTTTTTGCGTAAATCCTCAATAAGAGCTATTTAATGTCTGGCTTTCACCGTTTCAGTATAGAGTCCCTTGAGCCTTTGAAGGGCAAAATCCGTATTTATGCCATTCTGGCTGTCATTTCCTTTTTATGCTTGTGGATGAGGATTTGGTATTTACAGATTTTAAAAGGACAGAGTTTTGAAGAGCTTGCAAAAAATAATCGAATGCGAGTGGTTTCTCTGTCCCCCTTTCGAGGAGAATTAAAAGATCGGAATGAGAAGCCTTTGGTGGGCGTTCGTCCCTCCTTCAATTTATACATCACTCCTGAGGATGTAGAAAATATTCCTGAAACTTTGGATTTCCTCGAAGAGAAAATCGGGTTTGACAGGAAGAGATTGAATAGGGGGATTAAGCAAACACGTTCGTTTAAAAATATTTTGATCAAGGCCGATGTTTCTCGAGAAGAGGTTGCATTTGTTGAAGAGAATAAAATGCGTCTGCCGGGGATACAGGTTCAGGCAGAGCCTTTGAGAAGCTATAAATACGGGAATATGGCGGCGCACGTTTTTGGATACCTGGGTGAGATTTCAAAAGATAGATTACTTGAAGAAGAAGGTGGTTTTTATCGTTCAGGCGATCTCGTTGGGAAGGATGGAATTGAAAAAATATTTGAATCCACCTTGAAAGGTCAAAAGGGTCGCAAGGAAGTTGAAGTGGATGTCTCCGGTAGAGAATTGGCTGTATTGCGCAGGCTTCCCCCCGTGGGTGGAAATGTTGTGACGTTGACATTGGATAGCGAACTGCAACAAGTTGCTGAAGAGGCTCTTGCAGGAAAACCCGGTGAGCCTTTTAGTGGGGCCTTGGCTCTTATTAAAGTAAAAACAGGTGAAATCCTTGCTATGGTGAGCAAGCCTTCTTTTGATCCAAATTTATTTGCGGGAGGTATTTCACGTAAAAATTGGAGAGGTTTATTATTTGATGAAATGCACCCACTTCAAAACAGGGTTGTGCAAGGTCAATACCCTCCCGGTTCTATACATAAAATTGCTGTGGCACTCGCGGGTCTTGAGGAAGGCTTGATCGACGAGGAAACAACATTTTATTGCCCTGGATATTATCGTTTGGGTAAGGGACGATATCGTTGCTGGAAAAGAGGTGGGCATGGAAAAGTCAACATACATAAAGCTCTTAGAGAATCCTGCGACGTTTATTTTTATAATTTAGGAAATAAGATGGGTGTCGATACAATTGCTTCTTATGCAAATCAGCTTGGGTTGGGACGCCTGACAGGGATACCGTTGATTGGAGAAAAGTCTGGTTTGACACCTACTAAGGACTGGAAGTTAAAGGAAAAAGGCGAGAAGTGGTATCCCGGAGAAACGATATCGGTTTCCATTGGGCAAGGTTTCAATTTGGTCACCCCTATTCAACAGGCAGTTATGCTGGCAAGTGTGGCGAATAAAGGGACATTGGTGAAACCGACCTTGGTAAAGAAAATAGAAACTTCCAAGGGGGAGTTGATCCAGGAATTTTTTCCGGAAATAAAAACAAATGAAAATATTTCTCAAAAGTCGCTGGATATTATTCGTAGAGGCTTGCGTGCTGTGGTCAACGAAAATGGCGGAACAGGGCGTCGATCTCGATTAAAGGATATCATTGTTTCTGGAAAAACCGGGACAGCTCAGGTGGTACGAATGAAGGGCGGGGATATTCCTCCGGAAGAGAAAACGCCTTTTATTTTTCGGGATCATGCATGGTTTGCCGCATTTGCGCCTTATGAAAATCCAGAAATTGCTATTGCTGTTCTCGTAGAACATGGCGGTCATGGTGGATCAGCTGCAGCTCCGGTGGCTCGAAAGGTGATGAAAAAATATTTTGAACTTTACCCGCCACCATCAGTAACAAAAGAAGAGATCTCTTCTCCCTCCAATTAGTCTGTTTTTTCATCCCTAACAGTTTGTAGACTGAAAAAGCTTGAATTTTGTTTGAGCATCCCGTATTTTCAAATACTTCCTTTTCATAGACGCTATTTTTTAAAGATTTCTATTTTCCAACAATCCATTGAAAGCTGTTATGGCTGAACCATTGCCATTAGAGACAGGTCGAAAAGTAATCGCTCATATTCGTGGGGAAAGCTACGATGTTTGTATTCGTGGTTGGGCGGTGCATCGGTTTGTGCTGATTGATATGCCTCGAGTGAGTGGCGAGTTGATTCGGGTTGCGCCCCAAACTGGATGCAATATCAATTTTGTTCGAGATGGGAAAATGGTGAGCTTCAAGTCTAGCGTGATCTTTTGTTTTAATCAGGCATTGGTGATGCTCGTTGAATATCCCAAAGGTTATGATATTTTCAATTTGCGAAAAAATGCGCGGTTCAAAACAAACTTTCAAATGACGTATTCGTATAATGTTCTTGATACGACAATTTCGGAGAGAGCTGTTATTCGCGATGCTAGTTTAGGTGGATTTTTAATCACTCATAGCAAGCCATTGAGCAAAAAAAGCATTGTTAAAATTGAGACGACTTTGCCAACGGGTCTTATTGAAAATATGAATGCCAGAGTTTGTAGCGTCCGTAAGAATCCGAAAAATGTGGCAGAACCATTTGTCACAGGTCTTCAGTTGGTGGGGCCTGGCTCTAGTGAAATTGGTCTATTAAAAGATTTTCTTGAGACCCGGGTGCGTTCTGAAAGAAGAGAACGAGCCCGCATCACCTTTTGATTTCTGGTTATTCTGAAATTTTCAAATCCCTCAATTTTAATTTTTGGATTTTGTCACGCAATTCTGCGGCTTTTTCAAATTCCAGAGATTTTGCGGCAGACAGCATTTCTTTTTCCATCCGCTTGATAGCATTTACCAAATTTTTCCCTACAAGATATTCTGTCTCCTCTTCCTCCACTTGTGTGGCGAACTCCTGGGGTTCTTTTTTAGTCATAGACTCTTCAACCGTTCTTTTTATCGATGTGGGTGTTACATCGTGAAGTCGGTTGTATTCTTTCTGTATATTTCTCCTTCGCGTCATCTCATCAAGAGCTTGTCTCATGGATTTGGTGATCACATCGGCGTACATGATGACAGAGCCGGAAAGATGACGAGCGGCTCGACCGGATGTTTGAATTAATGAAGTCGTTGATCGGAGAAAGCCTTCCTTGTCTGCATCGAGAATAGCAACCAGTGAAACTTCGGGAATGTCTAAGCCTTCGCGCAAAAGATTGATCCCAATGAGTGCATCAAACTCTCCCAATCTCAATTCCCGGATGATTTGTGTGCGCTCCAGTGTGGTGATATCTGAGTGTAAGTACTTGACCCGTAGCCCACTTTCGGTGAAATGTTCTGCTAAATCTTCGGAGAATCGCTTGGTCAATGTCGTGACAAGGGTACGTTCGTTGATCTTTGCACGTAAAATTATTTCATTGTACAAGTCATCTACTTGTCCTGCGATGGGACGAATTTCTACAGGAGGATCGAGTAGACCCGTCGGTCTTGCGATCAACTCCGAAACGTTTCCATCAGAGGTTTCAATTTCATAGTCAGATGGAGTTGCCGATGCATAGACGACGTGTTGGACACGCTTTTCAAATTCCTTGAATTGAAGAGGCCGATTGTCGAGAGCTGAGGGCAATCGAAAGCCGTGCTGGATCAAACTTTCCTTACGTGATTTATCCCCTAGATACATTCCACGCAGTTGAGGAAGCGTTACATGACTTTCGTCGATAATAAATAGGGCATCGTCTGGAAAATAATCGAGCAGAGTGGGGCCTGCCTCTCCTGCCTGGCGTCCCGACAAATGACGCGAATAATTTTCAATTCCCTGGCAGTAACCCACTTCCTTAATCATTTCAAGGTCGAACATTGTGCGTTGATCTATTCTTTGGGCTTCGATCAATTGGTTTTGGCTTTCAAAATGATGGACCCGGTCGATCAATTCTTCTTTGATGGCATGGACGGCTTTACGCAAAGGTTCTTCTGGTGTAACGTAATGGCTGGCTGGGTAAATGGCAACTCTATCCAGTTTTCCCAGTGATTCCTGCGTCAATGGGTCGAAGCGTGTCAAACACTCCACTTCGTCACCAAAGAATTCGATACGAATTGCTTCATTTCTTTCGTAGACAGGGAGTATATCGACCACATCTCCACGAGCCCGGAAGCTTCCTCTTTGAAAGTCAATGTCGTTACGTTTGTATTGAATAGAGATCAATTTCTCCAACACCTCTTCTCTGGAAATCGTCATCCCCTGTTCGAGGAACAATAGCATTCCATGATAGGCTTCGGGAGATCCCAAACCATAGATGCAAGAGACACTTGCGACGATGATGACATCGGTTCTTTCAAATAAACTATGCGTTGCGGAATGCCTCATTTTATCGATTTCGTCGTTGATGGAGGCATCTTTTTCAATATAAGTATCAGTCGTGGGTAAATAAGCTTCGGGTTGATAATAATCGTAATAACTGACAAAATAACCAACAGCATTTTCAGGAAAAAAACTTTTGAATTCGCTATATAATTGGGCGGCGAGAGTTTTGTTGTGAGCCAGAACCAAAGTTGGTTTTTGAATATTTTGGATGACGTTGGCCAGAGTATACGTTTTTCCTGATCCAGTAACCCCCAATAAGGTTTGTGCGGGAACTCCTGCTTCTAGCCGAGATGTTATTTCTTGAATAGCTCTGGGTTGGTCCCCTGAAGGGCTGAATTTCGATTTGAGTTTAAAGGGGTGCATGCGTTTTAGGTTTGATTGTTGGTTGTTCAGGCCTTAGCCAAAGCAGTATGTTATGATAAAAAATTACTCCACCATCAATTATTAATGTAATTAGATGAAGATTCAATGGTGAATATATTTATTGAGTCTGTTGATGGGGGATTGTCTACAGGACAAATTATAAAAAATTTTAAAGTTAACAAGGCAAGGAGTTTTTGTGCTTGATGAGTCTTCGGTAATAAAACATATTCGATTTAAAAATTCTGATATTACGCTAGTTGGTACCGCACATGTTTCTCAAAAAAGTGTTGAATTGGTGGAGGAACACATTTTAACAGGTGATTATGATTGTATCGCTATCGAGCTATGCGAACCGCGTCATGGAAAGATAACTGATAAGTCAGCATGGAAAGAATTGGATATTTTTCAAATCTTTCGTCAGAAAAAGGCCGCCTTACTATTGGTTAACTTAGCTATGGCGGCTTACCAGAAGCGTCTGGCTGAAAAAATGGGCGTGGAACCAGGGCAAGAGATGGTTCGTGCTATTGAACTGGCAGGGGAAAAAAATATTGACCTGGAATTGATCGATCGTGACATCACAACTACCTTAGGTCGGCTTCTAAAGAAGGTATCGTTTTGGCAAAAAATGAAAATTTTTGTGGGATTGGTTGCCGGTATTTTTGTTGGAGAAGAGGTCGATGAAGAGCAAATTGAAAACTTGAAAAAAGGTGACATGCTGCAGTCGGTGGTTGAAGAATTCAGCGAAGAGCTTCCTCAGGTCAAACAAGTATTGATAGATGAACGCGACCGCTTCATGACAGCAAAACTGATTGGAATCGCAGAGCGAGAGGACGCTCCCAAAAGAATACTTGCGGTTGTTGGTGCCGGTCATTTATTTGGAATGGTTCCAGCCTTTGATTCGCCGCCCTCAGGTGCAGAGATGGAGGAGATAAGCATCAAGCCTCCGCCCAGTAAAGTGGGACCAGCGATTGGCTGGGCAATTGGCATCATCATTCTTTGTTTTTTTTATATCGGTTACCAAAAGTCACCGGAGTTGGGTTGGCAGATTATCAGCACCTGGGTGCTTATCAATGGTGGACTGAGCGCATTGGGTGCCGCTATAGCTATGGCCCATCCAATTTCTGTGCTGACTGCATTTTTTGCGGCTCCCTTAACTTCTTTAAATCCTACGATTGGTGCAGGAATGGTTGTGGGCTTGATGGAGTCTTGGTTAAGAAAACCCAAGGTGGAAGACTTTGAACGCTTGCGTGAAGATCTGGCGCATTTTAAGTTATGGTGGAAGAATGGAGTCTTGCGCGTTTTATTGATATTTTTTGGGGCAAATCTAGGCTCTGCAATAGGTACCTACGTTGCGGGTGCGTCAATCATCACTCAAATTTGGGGATGATTGACAAAGCTATGACCAAACCCTTGATTGCGGTTACCCCGCCTGTATTCTCCCGTTCTTCCGTTCTGAAGGAAGAGCTTTTAGCACATTTCCCAGACGCTATCTTCAATCCCCATGATAGCTATATGGAAGGCGAAGAATTGCTTGAATTTTTGGCATCGGCAGAGGGTGCCATTATCGGAAGAGATCGCATCACCGCAGAGATTTTGGAGCGATTGCCGCAATTAAAAATAATCGCTAAATACGGTGTTGGGATGGACACCATTGACTTGGCTGCTATTGATGATTCCTCTGTTGCATTTAAATCCACGCCGGGAGTAAACAGAAATTCCGTTGCCGAATTGACCCTTTGTTTTATCATTGGGCTTTTACACAATGTTTTTTCTGTTGGTTTTGATTTGAAACAGGGGCTGTGGCGAAAAGAGGGCGGAGTGCAATTGTATGGAAAGACGGTCGGAATCATTGGCTGTGGTCACATTGGTGAAAGGCTCACCGAATTGTTGAAACCCTTTTCCTGCTCGGTGTTGGTTCACGATATTGTCTCTAAGGAAGCATTTTGTAATAAGCATGGAGCCAAAGAAGTCAGCCTGAATGCTTTGATAAGCGAATCGGATATCATTACTTTGCATGTTCCATTGACAGACAAAACGCGTCATATGGTGGATGTTGATTTTCTTGGAAACATGAAGCCCAACGCCTGTTTGGTCAATACGAGCAGGGGGCCTGTGATTTCTTTTCCGGCGTTGAAGCAGGCTTTAATGAATGGTCGTATTGCCGGTGCGGCTGTGGATGTGTTTGACCCAGAACCACCTGAAGACGAAGAATTCCTCTCTCTTCACAATTTCATGGGAACTCCGCATATCGGAGGAAATACTTTAGAAGCGACACTGGCTATGGGACGCGCGCCCATCTGTCATTTGATCGATTTTTTTATTGAGGGAAAACGATGACAGGGTACGAACAGAAAGATTGGCAAGGGCATTATGATGCAGATGATTTAAGATGGGATTTAGGGGAGACTTCTCCACCTATAATAAAATTGTGGGAAGATAAAGAAATTCAACCTGGGAAAACGATTATTCCGGGTTGTGGTCGTGGGCACGAGGCCTTGTTTCTGATGGAAAATGGTTTTCAGGTAGCGGGTGTTGATTATAGTCCTGGAGCCATAGATTATCTATCCAATGAAATCAGTAAAAGAAATTTGAAGGGGCTTGCATTGCTGGAAAATTTTTTTCAGCTCAATGACGAGCACAACAAGCAGTATGACTTGATGATCGAACAAACCTTTTTTTGCGCTATTTCACCAAAAAACCGTCCTCTTTATGTCCAAACGGCATACCGGGTTCTTAGAGATGAAGGAGTTTTAGCCGGATTGTTTTACGAAACAGGTGCAGAGGATGGTCCTCCCTTTAATACGACACGAGAGGATATTTTGCAAAACTTCGAACCGTTTTTTAAGATTAAGAAACTGGAAAAAACTTTGCATTCAGCTGAAAGTAGAAAAGGGAAAGAGTGGCTAGGAATTTTGGAAAAACGTCCTGGAGTTTAGATGAGTTTTAATCCTATAAAAAATATATGGTCTTGAGATTTAAAATAAAGTTTCCTGTATGGGAGGAAGGTCGGCAGACTGTAGACATTCGATATTGTCATTTTTTGCCGAATTGACTTTCATTGATACCGTGCGATGGGACATTTGTTCTTCAGGGTATGGTTTCAGCAGTGGGAGTAAAGACATGGGGTTTGCTTCGTTTGATAGCCAGCTGTCATAATGGCTTGAGTTTAGTATGACGGGCATTCTGTGATGAATAGGTTGCAATAAAGGGTTGGCCTCTGTTGTAATAATACAATAGCTTTGAATGAGTTTTTCTTCACACTCAGACTCAGAACAAATACCTGCAAATGAAAATAGGTTGCCAGATTTTAGAGTAATATGGTGAGGGTACTTCGCACCTTGGATATTCTGCCATTCAATGAATCCATCAGCGGGAATCAGACACCTTCGGTGCTGGAATGAATTTTTGAAACTATTTTTTTGCAAGATTGTTTCTGCTCGCCCATTGATAATTCTACGGCTGGATGGAGATTCAAGCCACGGCAATCCCCATTCCATAAAACTCATTTCCTTGTGCCCTTCCGATTGAATCACCACCGGATTGCTTTGTGCGGGTGCAATGTTGTAGCGTGGCATCAAGGAGTCAAGGTCTTGAGCCAGGGAATAATGTTCTACAATGGTTTTTTTTGTTTTTGCTAATGTGTAACGTCCGCACATTTTATATGATCTCTATTTTTATCGGTCTCATGCTACTGAGCATCTAGTTATTCGCATAATATTATGAGTCGATAAAATTAATTTTGAAAGTGATTTTATTATGACAGTTAAAAGAAAAATATATTCAGGAATTTTTCGAGACGGTGGGGCGGGTTCCTTTGCGAAACGTCGCTATCGCAAACGTCGTGAAGAGTTGATGGAAAAAGAAAAATGCTTGATGGTTGTTGCCGGAGTCCCTTATGGTCCCGGTGGAGAGACGGTTTGGTCTTATGCGCATTGTGCCAGTTACCAGGAACCTGGCTTCATGTATTTGACGGGAATAAATCAATTCAATGTCATTCTACTTCTGGACCCAGGTTCAAAAGAATCTGATGAAATTCTTTTTGTTTCGCCAAAAGATCCTCAAAAAGAATTTTGGGACGGTGTGCGTTTTGGCGTGGGAGATTCCAAGAGTTTGGAAGAGGTGAGACGTGTTACTGGGATAAAAGATGTCCGCAATATAGATTCGTTTCGGGAAATTTTAAAAGAACGTTTTATGAAACGAAAGAAAAAGAAGCTGGGAGCGTTGTGGATGGAGGGAATAAGGAATGGAAAGGTTGTCAGTATAAAAGGCGATCACAATTGGGTGTTGAAGCAGAAACTGGACCGCTGGGTTAAATCATGGGGGGAGGGCACTCTCGTCAACATTATGGAAAATCATTTTGACTTGCGTCTTCCTCTAGATAAATACGATGTTCAGAACACGCTCAAGGCTCAAGAGATAACGGGGTCTGCATTTAAAGAAACGTTACATCACTTTCAAACCTTTAAAAGTGAATATCAACTGCAAGGTTTTCTTGAAGGACAAATGTTGATGAGGTCTCCCTACGGCCTCAGTTTTCCTTCTATCATTGCAGGGGGTGCCAATGCGGCAACTCTTCACTACATGAAAAATGATGATGATTTTGCAAACGATGAAATGGTCCTTATGGATTTTGGTGTTCGCTGGATGACCATGCATGCGGACATTTCTCGTACGGTTCCAGCTTCGGGGCGATTCAATCCTCTGCAAAAAATATTATATGAGATTGTTTTGAACGCGCAGATAAAGGTGGAAAAAATGGCTCGAGAAGGTGTTGTCATTAATGAGTTGAATGATGCTTGCTGGTTTGCTGTCAACGAAGGACTGGACAATAAATTTAAAAAATTGGGAGGTGTCAGCAAGCTGAATTATACGGACCGACCTCATGGCGTCAGTCACTTAATGGGAGAACAGGAGCACGATGGTGATCCCTTTCGCATGTATGCGTCTAAGCCGATGAAAGCGGGGTGGATGATAAGTAATGAACCTGGACTCTACGGGGATTTTAAAATCAAACTGGACGGAAAGGTTTTTGACGAACGAATTGGCATTCGTATCGAGGACAATTTATTGATCCAGAAGAAGGGTTGTCTCAATCTTTCGCAGTGTGTCCCAAAGAAAGTAAAAGAAATAGAAAAATTGATGCAGAAAAAGCATACGGCGGTTAGAAAAGGCTAGTTTGTTTTTTCAGTATAGCCTAGAGTTCGGACAATGATTCGAGAACAGCGTCAATATGTCCTTTCACTCGGACTTTTGGGAAAACCTTATGTATGGTGCCTTTTTTATCAATGATAAACGTGGTTCGAACGATTCCCATTGATTTTTTCCCATAGAGATTCTTTTCTTGCCAAACGCCGTATTGATTTAGAATTTTTCTTTCCTCGTCGGCGATCAAGTCGAAGGGCAAATCGTATTTTGCAATAAACTTCTGATGTTTTTCAGGAGTATCTGCACTCACCCCTACAACGACAGCCCCTTTTAGATTTTCGGATTGATCTCGAAAATCACATGCTTCTGTTGTGCAACCTGGAGTCATGTCTCTTGGGTAAAAATAAAGAACGACAGCACTCTTCCCTTTAAAGGAAGAGAGCTTAACCGTTTTTCCGTCCTGATTCTTCCCGGAAAAATCAGGAGCTTTACTCCCTTCAGCAGGAAGCAAATCCAAACTGTTCGCTTTTTTAGTTGCCAATTTTTTCTACCATCTTGTCTAGGTTGCTGTTTAACAATTTTATCTTATCAAGAATTTTTCCAAGAGGGGTGCGGTCTGGGCTGGAATTTTTAATCGACCGAGCTTGTGCTAAAAGATCTTCAATGGCTTTAAAAGTTTCCATACTCGGAATTTTCCCATCATCACACATCGTTTCAAAGCTAACTATAGTTCTCTGCATTTTACTATCAATCTGCATGCCCATTACAGAATGGTCGTTTAGCCCATTACGCTCCATAAAGGACCAAATGCCTCCGTTTCCCTGTATGATATTGTTATCCCCTCGCAGGTTTTTTGCACCTTGCGCGCACATGCCATTTGCAAACGCTGGAACTTCTATCAATATAGAAAGCAGGAAAAATGTAAATATGAAAAATATACTCCTCGTGTGATGTTCCCTCATAACTCAATCCCCTCTTTCTTTAATGGTGAACTGCTTTAATTTAAGCACTCTAAGAAAGAGGCTTGAGTGAATCTATTCTTAAGTTCAACTAGTATACATAATTATCATTAAATATTAACTCTTAGTATTATATTTGATTACAAGATTAAGGGAACTCTTTTTTGAAGGAATCATCTTCTTTGATTTTTTGGTAATCGGGATCATTCAGGATCAGTGATTTAATGTCTGGGTTGAGTTTGATAGCTTCCTCAGCGTTGGCAAAGCCTTTATCAGAGTTGCCTGACTCGTAATACCCTTTGGCCAGTAGCAGACGGTGCAGAGACATATACTGATGATTGGGATGTGAAATCAGCATCCCTTCCAGTATGGAAATTGCCTTATTCGTTTGTCCATTTTTAAGGTAAGCCGTAGCTGTGTTGAGCATGCTGAACAGGTGTCCTGGTGTGAACTGAAGTGCCAGAGCGTAGTTAGCGATTGCTCTTTGATACATTCCGTAATAAGCGAATACTTCACCTTTGCGGGTCAAGGCTTCACTAGGATCTATAAAAGTTTCGTTGGCTATCGCGCCTGGGAAAGCGGGGATTTTGTCTTTTGGAAATTCTTCCAAACTGACTTTTGCGATGCCCTGAGGGTCGGCCAAGTTTCTAGCCTTAACATACAATTTTTTTGCCGACTCCAGATTGCCGCGTAAGAGTTGAACGTCGGCCAGTTCGAGATAGCTTTGCGATTGAATGGTGGCGTGATCGGGGTTCAATTCCAGTAAACGGTGGATTGCATTTTCAGTTTCATTCAGGCGCAGTAGTATCGAGTTGACCCCTATAAGTATATGGAGAATACCGGAGTCCTTCGGTTGTAAGCGTGATGCTGTTTCAATTTCGATGAGTGCGAGGCCATATTTTTTGGACTTATATAAGGACTTAGATCGACTTGCATGATGTTTATGAGCTGGGATGGTTTTGGGAAGACGTGCGGTTTCTCCCTTGTCGATGTATTCCCCCAAAATTCGAGCTGATTCTTTTTGCGGAAATTCTTTGTCGGAGTTTATGAGTTTGCCGATCAATTCCTTTGATTCTTTCTTCCTATCTTGGCTGGCATACATGAAAGCCAATTGATACATCGATTCCACATGATTTTCGTCAATTTCCAAAGCGTGTTTGAATTTTTTTTCGGCCTCCTTTGGCTGGTTCAAGTAGGAGTGATTCATACCTTGCTTGAATGCGTAGAATGGATTTTTTGAATCCAGTTCTTCAGCTTTTCGAAGTTGTTTGTTGGCCTCTCTCATTTCGCCCATCGCTTCGAGAATGATGGCATATTCAAAAAAAGTCTGGTGTGATTGGTTATGTTGTTGCGTGGCAATGAGGCAAGATCGTTTCGATGATTCTCCCTTTCCCATTTCACGATGAAGAAGGCAAAATAAATATTGGGTAATGGGGTGGTATTGCTCCATTTTATAGGCTTTGCCTACGAGTTCTGAAGCTTTTATGTAGTCACCCATTTCATAGAAAACCATAGCCTTCAAGTACACAGGGGTAGCTTCTCTGGGTAAATGTTTGATCTTGGTGTTCAGTAGTTTCAATGCCGCTGTGTAATTTTTTTTGCCAACGAGCTGTCGAACTTCAACATAATCAGGGTCACCTATCTCTCTGATTTTTTCAGTATTCCACTGTGCAATTTCTGGAGCAGGGAAGGAAGAGGCGTTGGATGACGAGACAAAGGCGGTCAGTAGAAGAAATATCGAAACTGAGAGACAAAAGACTTTTTTCATTGCGACTGTGGTTTCCTGGACTTGAGATTAATTGGATGCATTGCGAACGGGGCGAACTCCCTTGCGTGCCTTGTCCGTTCGTTTGCTGTTAAACATTTTACCGCTGTTATAAACTATGCCGACTGCATTGTAGACTCCGTTGGTGTTTGTCGACCAGATCGATCCGACTCCTTTCGGAGCAAAGATGGGATCGATGTGAATTATCATTTCGTACCCCAACTGCTTGCTATTGATTTTATTTACATCATAAAGAGTTCTCAATTCTTCGAGAGTGGGCATTCTCCAATCAATAAAGCCAGCAAAGGCATCTTGGTTCATTTTTTTTACGTAGACGATACAGTCTTTCCAGTTGAGCCAGTGACCTATATTAAGGTAGGAATCTTTTTTCATCCACATCAACCCGGTTTTTGTGTCGGTGATCGTTTCATCCCCATTGTCAATAAACTGTTTGTCAGCCGAGAATATTTTTTCTGTTTCCGCCCAAGTTGTTTGAGGGGGAAATGCGAGAGGGAACAGTATTGTAACCAGTAGGGTAAAACGGATGATTGTCTTCAAAGTAGTTTCGGGTATGGGGTTAGGATAGTTTGTCTTTTATGATTTTATTTACTAACGCAGGGTTTGCTTGTCCCTTACTTGCTTTCATGACTTGCCCTACAAAAAATCCCATGAGTTTATCTTTGCCGCTACGGAATTCCTGCGCCTGACCGGGGTTGGCATCGATGACTTCTTGAACCAGTTTTTCAAGGGAGCCGGTGTCTGAAATTTGGGTCAATCCTTTTTCCTGAATGATTTTCTCCGCAGATTCCCCACTGACATACATGTCTTCAAAAACGGTTTTTGCGATTTTACCGCTGATCGTTTGTTTATCAATCAGCTTGAGAAGTTCTGCCATAGCCGGGGCGTTTAATGGGCAGTTGGAAATACCCAGGCCTTCCTTATTCAGCCTTCCTAATAGATCGCCCATGATCCAGTTACTGGCAGTCTTTGGTTTGGCACCTTCGGCAACGCAGTTCTCAAAATAATGAGCTAAATCCTGTTCTGCTGTTAATACCCCAGCGTCGTATTCGGGGATTTTAAATTCAGAGGCATAGCGGATGCGTTTTTGCTCCGGTAGCTCGGGAATACTTGCTTTTGTATTTTCAATCCATGCAGAGTTCAGTACGATTGGAGGCAGGTCTGGTTCTGGAAAATAGCGATAGTCATGGGCTTCTTCCTTACTTCGCATGGAAAAAGTAATGCCTTTATCGGAGTCGTAGAGACGAGTTTCCTGAATTACTTTTTCTCCCTGATCCAGTACTTTCATTTGCCTATCGGTTTCGTATTCGATGGCTTTTTGAATAAATCGAAATGAATTGAGGTTTTTTAACTCGGTTCGAGTTCCGAATTCTTTCTGACCCCAGGGCCTCAATGAAACATTTGCATCGCATCGGAAGCTACCTTCTTCCATATTACAATCGCTCACATCGGCATATTGTAAAATGGACCGAAGTTCGATCAAATAAGCTTTAGCCTCTTCGGCGGAGCGCAATTCGGGTTCGCTCACAATTTCTATCAAAGGAACCCCGGTGCGATTGAAGTCAATGTAACTTTTCCCAGCACTGCCCAGATTTTCACCATGAATCAATTTTCCAGCATCTTCTTCCATGTGGATTCGGGTGATACCTATTCTTTTGTTTTCTCCTGCTACCTGAATATCGATACGACCGCCGAGCCCTATGGGAAGTGCAAACTGAGAGACTTGATATCCTTTAGGGAGGTCGGGGTAGAAATAGTTTTTTCGGTCGAATCGGCTGATTTCTTGAACCTCGCAATGTGTTGCCAGGCAGGCACGAATGGCGTATTCAACAGCTTGTTTGTTTAGAACGGGTAACACGCCGGGAAGTCCAAGGCAAACAGGGCAGGTGTTTTCGTTGGGAGATCGACCAAATGCGGTGGAGCAAGAACAAAATATTTTTGTATTGGTTTTCATTTGGGTGTGGACTTCTAACCCAATGACTAATTCATAATCCATTTATTATAATTCCTTAGACTCTTTTGCCATAACTCTTACTAGAGCTGAGTTATAGTGAATTTATTCTTTTAAAAACGCACTCAATCTAATTTCTTTCATTTTAACTGATGAAAAGCACGATTGTAGTATCAGGCGATTTTTTCGTCAAGCCGCCATTGTGGTTAATGTGCCGTGAATCCGCCATCTACAGGGAGAACCGCTCCTGTAACAAATGAAGATTCATCGCTTGCGAGGTAGAGACAGGCATTAGCGACATCCTCTGGCTTACCGAATCGTCCAATGGGGTAATCTTTGGCCCAAGTTGCCATTAACTCCTTGTCAGTCATAAGGTCTTCTGTCATTTCGGTTTCTATCAATCCCGGGCAAATCGCGTTAGACCTAATCCCGTAAGCACCGTATTCCATAGCGATGGATCGACTGAATTGAATGAGTGCTCCTTTTGAGGAGTTGTAAGCGGCTACTTGCGGTACGGCTATCATTCCTAAAATAGAACTTATATTAATGAAGTTCCCGCTTTTTTGAGTCATCATTGGTTTCAATACACGTTGAGTCAGCCTAAAAACCGAGGAAAGATTCAGGTCTATACTTTGATTCCACTGCTCCTCTTCCATTTCATGAAGGGGTGCGCCCGTAAAAATTCCTGCATTGTTTACGAGAATATCAATTCGCCCATGCATATTGAGTGCTGTTTGCGTCAAATGGTCGAGATCATCATTACAGGTCATATCACCTGTGATAGCTTGAGCTTGAGGGCCAAGTTCCTGAACTGCACTTTCAAGACGATCCTTCCTTCTACCGAAAAGAAGTGTTTTTGCGCCTTCCTTGCAGAATGCTCTTACAGTGGCCAAGCCTATTCCAGTGCCTCCACCGGTAATCAGGGCTATTTTTCCTTCAAGTCGCATGGTCATCCTTTATTATGGTTAGATTTCTTTTTTCTAAAAAGAGATAGAATAAAGCACCTTCGATTTGTTTCTGCTGCCTGTATCTGTATATAATGAACTATCAATCAGAAGGTTGAAATCAAAAGTTTCAGCTGGAATCTTTTTAAAGGATACAGGACTTGTTTTTGAGAATACAATGAAATTTGTTTATTACGGATTTGGTGGTTTTATAGGTTTCGTTTGCGGAGTTATTATAAATATGGTCTTTTACTGGCTTGAAAAGTCAGGAACGCCATTATTGACTAATTTGGGTAGAGAATATGGTTCATTGGGCCGCTTTGTGGGCGAACTGGTGAATACTTTACCCATTCTTGGTATAGTATTGGGAGTACTTTTGGTTCGAACTATTTTTAAAACAGAACTTGAGGAAATGGACTAGTACAATACTAATCAATAAGAAATGAATATAAGTATTTATAAATCATGACTAAAAAATTTAATGAAAACTTGATGAAAGCTTTGGAGGCCTCACTGGAGGCGGCCGGGATTTGTAAGCAAGCAATGGTAGATGCTAACGATGATAGTTGTCGAGCAATGTATTCTGCTATTTCCAAAGATTGTGAAAAACATATCCAAATGCTACGTGGAGAAATCGAACTGCATAAAAAGCAGGAGAAGTGGGACGTTTGAATGCGCATTCTAGTTGTTGAAGACGAAAAAAAAGTTGCAGGTTTCATCAAAAAGGGATTGGAAGAGGAGACCTACGCTGTAGACGTTGCACACGATGGCGCAGAAGGCTTCTATCTCGGCAAGGAAAATCAATATGATTTGATCATACTCGATTGGATGTTGCCGGAAATGGATGGTCTGGAAATTCTTCAGAAATTACGTCAGTCTGAGGTCGACACGCCGATCCTGCTCCTGACTGCTAAAGACACTGTTGACGACAAGGTAACGGGACTCAACAAAGGTGCGGATGATTACCTGACCAAACCGTTTGCTTTTTCTGAACTATTGGCAAGAGTGCGGGTTCTTCTACGTAGAGGGCAGAAGGAAACCAAAACAATTCTGACGCTGGGCGATTTGACTTTGGACTTGGTCAGCCATAAGGTGAGGCGGGGCGATGAAGATATTGAACTGACCAGTAAGGAATACAGTTTACTGGAGTACTTCATGCGCAACCCTGGAAAAGTTTTGACTCGTACTATGATAGCCGAACACGTTTGGGATTATAATTTTGATACCTTCACGAACGTGATCGACGTGTATATCAATCATCTACGCAAAAAAATCGATAAAAATTTCCCCAAAAAACTTTTGCACACAATGCGCGGAGTAGGTTATGTCATGAAAGAGTGACCTTTCTTGGTTCCTACAGCTTGCTGTGGGAAGCGTTCAATTTCAAAAATCTATATTTTTGAACAGCCCCTTTAAGTATGCCTTTTACATCCATCCGCTCGAAATTAACTGCTTGGTACGTCTCCCTCCTGGGAATCGTTTTGATTTTGTTCAGTTTGTTTCTTTTCTTTTTCCTTTCCAAGCGTCTTTACGAAAGTGTCGACAATTCCCTAAAAGTTTCGGCCACTGTTGTCGCAAGATCGGCGACCATGCGGGTTTCTCAATATCCTTTTTCAGGTTTGGACAATTTTTTCGATCAGATCATTGGACGCGGCCAGTTGAACAAGTTTTACCGGATTTATGACGGATCGGGTAACGTGGGTTCGCGATCGAGGAACTTGACAGCTTCGCAGTTTCCTCTTTCTCAAGAGGCGTATACCAATGCATCGAAGGGTGAAACGACTTATGAAACAGTGGTCATTGAAGGGGATCATCCAATTCGGATCATCACAATGCCTTTGATGCAAAAGGAGAAATTGGTCAACCTTGTGCAAGTGGGAACATCGTTGAAAGCCGTTCAGGATACACTGAATAATTTGCGCATTTTTCTTTGGACTGCTGTTCCGTCAGTGTTGTTGCTGACCACTGTGATCGGTCGGTTTTTAGCCCGCAGGGCTCTCAATCCAGTGGCTAAAATCACCCAGACGGCAAGGGAAATTGCTATGGGTGCCGATCTTGGAAGCCGCATACCCGTGCCAACGGTCAAAGACGAAATAGGCCAATTGGCTCTTACTTTTAACAGTATGATGGACCGATTGGAAAGAACGTTTATCCAAATGCGTCAGTTCTCAAGCGATGCCTCGCATGAATTGAGAACCCCTCTTACCGTTCTTAAGGGGCAAAGCGAACTGATTTTAAGCAAAGAAAGAAGACCGGAGGAATATCAAGATGTGCTTTCGAGTAATCTTGAAGAAATCAATTACATGTCTAAAGTGCTTGAGGATTTATTTTTACTATCAAAATCCGACGAACATCAGGCACCCTTAAAATCTGAAGTGCTGGACCTTAAAAATTTGCTTGAAGAGGTGGGTAAACACGCAGAAATTTTTGCTCAAGAAAAAAACATAATAATCACCATTGCTTATATGGACTCTGTAAAAATTTCGGGAGATCCGGTTCGCTTGCGGCAAATGTTCTGGAATATTATTTACAATGGTATCAAGTACACACCGAAGGGAGGGGAGGTCAAGGTCTCCTTACAGGATCGTGAGGACCACGCCTCTGTCAGAGTTCAGGATAATGGCATTGGTATTCCCAAGGAAGACCTTCCTTTTGTCTTTGACCGCTTCTACAGGGTTGACAAAGCTCGCTCCAGAGATGAAGGTGGAAGCGGCTTGGGTCTGAGTATTTGCAAATTCATTGCCAATGCACATCAAGGTAGTATCACCGTTGAAAGCGAAACGGGGAAGGGAACGAAGTTCACGATATGCCTTCCCAAATCTCGCGACGAAGAATCCTCGAATGGAAAATGTCCTCCTGCCTCCAGGGATATTATTACAGAAGTTGAACCACATGAAATCAATGAATCTGGATGATCACATTTTTCACCTGGGTGTACATTTCCAGAGCATGAAGTCCCATCTCCCTGCCATAACCACTTTTTTTGTATCCGCCAAAGGGTGCATTAGCGTCAAATATATTATGGCAATTGACCCAAACAGTGCCTGCCTTTAATCCCTTGGCAACCTTGTGTGCCTTGTTTATGTCTTTGGTCCAAACACTGGAGGCCAGACCAAATTCTGTAGCGTTTCCTTTTGCTATGACTTCGTCGAGATCGTCGAATGGAGAGGCTACTAGTACGGGGCCAAAAATTTCTTCCTGAATTATTTTCATTTCAGGTTTAACCTTACCGAATACTGTTGGCGAGATATAGCATCCTGCATCAAGGCCTTCTGGTTTGCCTCCTCCAGCCAAAGCTTGCGCTCCACTGGCGAGGCCTGAATTGATATATCCTAAAACGCGTTCTTGTTGTTCCCGAGATACTAAAGGTCCCATATCCGTATCGGAAGCCATGCCCGGTCCCAACCTGATATTTTTTGCAGTGTCTGCGACACGCTCGACAAGTTCCTCAAACACTTTATTGTGAACAAGCAGGCGGGAACCTGCGGCACAACATTGTCCGTGATTGAAAAAGATCGCATTGGCAACGCCTTGAGCGGCGATTTCCAGATCGGCATCGGGGAAAACGATGCTTGGGGATTTGCCACCTAATTCAAGTGATACTCGTTTTAGATTACCAGCGGAAGCCTGAACTATTTTGTGTCCGACTTCGGTGCTTCCAGTGAAAGCCACCTTGTCAACATCGTCGTGCTCAGCGAGAGCGGCTCCTGCATCTCCAAAGCCAGAAACTATATTGACGACGCCATCAGGAAACCCTGCCTCCACAAAAAGATCTGCAAGCTTGAGTGCGGAAAGAGGGGTTTGCTCTGCAGGTTTTAGAACCACACAATTTCCGGCAGAAAGGGCTACGCCCAATTTCCAGGTTGCCATCAGTAAAGGGAAATTCCAGGGAATGATCTGGCCCACAACACCGACAGGTTCGCGTAATGTGAAGTCAAAAAACTCAGCACCCGGTGCATAAGGAACGCTTATGTCGAGAGTTTCGCCATGAATTTTGGTTGCCAGCCCGGCATAATACCTGAAGTGATCTATTGTCAATGGAACGTCTGCGGCGCGAGCGATGGCCAGTGGTTTCCCATTATCAAGCGATTCAAGTTGGGCAAATATTTCTTGATCTCTTTCGATCAAATCAGCAAGTTTCCATATCAACTTGCCGCGTTCAGAAACAGTCAACTTCCTCCAAGGGCCTGTCTCAAAAGCTTTTCTTGCAGACTTAACAGCACGGTCAATGTCTTCGGCTTCGCCTTTAGGTACGCGGGTAAGAACCAGATTGTTTGATGGGTCTAAAACTTCAAAGGTTTCTCCATTTGCCGATGAGACGCGCTGTCCATTGATCAATAATTTAAGATCAGAATTTAAAAATGCCTTAACTTCAGTAGAAGGCTCTTGAAGGGTTGTCGATGCCATGTGAGTTCTCCATTAAAATATTTAATCAAGTCTTTGAAGTTTTCTAGAAGGTTGACTGGGATAAATTTCCACAATTTATTGCCCTCTAAATCAACTGTAGGTTTTAAAGTTGGAAAATTGAACTTGTGATTGACTGCACTATTTCCGATACTGAGTGGAAGTGAAGTAATTGCAAGGCCCAATGATAATGATTTTTTTTGAAAAAATATAGACAGAATTGTTTTTAACATATCAGGTGATAAATTTTACCAAATTTAATTTTTTCGGGAGAGTGACTGATGAGATCCAGCCGATTGTTTGATTGTTTTTCAGTGATTTGTATGATGGCGTCTATGTTTATCGTCAGTATCGCGAGCGCACAGGAAAAATCACCTGCTTCTATTGCTGTGATTGATGGATTCCGATCTGCAAAGTTTGGGATGACAGAAGACAAGGTCATGCAAGCGATTGAAACGGATTTTAAGGAATTGTCCAAGACAGTTCAAAAGGTTGATCATCCTCTGGAAAAGACAAAGGCAATGTCTTTAACAGTGCCACATCTTTTTGAGTCGGGTGGTCCTGCAAGAATTGCTTATGTACTGGGCTATAGTTCTCGCAAGTTGATACAGGTCAATATTGCCTGGGGGCATCCTTTTGAAAAGGGGGTGAGTGCTGAAGGTATTGTCAGCATGGCCAATCTATTGAGAAATTATTTTGCCAAAAAAGGGTTTCGTAAAGACGATCTTTTAATGAATGCTCGCCTGAAAGATGGTTCTGTGATTGTCTTTAGAGGAACCGATCCAAAGGGGCATATGGTTCTTTTACTGCTCAACAATCCACAGAAAAGTCCCGAATCTGAAGCAAAAAAGGAACCTGCGGAATTGTCGCTAAAGCTTTCTTATTTTTCGAACCCTAATGAACCCGATGTATTTAAAATTAAAGACGGTGCCTTTTAAGAAGTAATTTGTTAAGTCGTAATTTGGAGGAACCTGATTATTAGTATTAATTTATATATTTTTGGCGTGATTACTTCGCTTTATATAGGATTTACAATTATCTACTTCCCATTAATTGAAAAAATTGTGATAATGCCCCCTAATCAAAAATAACTATATTAAGTGTCTTTTTGGCTTTAGCCCAAAATCGCTTATTTTTAGGGTTAAGGTATTATGGTGCTTGACTTCAATCAAGGGCGATCTTGTATCTCCTTGAGCATATTTCGCTTAATTGTATTTGGAGCCGGGTTCCTTATATTTGGCGATGCTAATGTGTCTTGGGGGCAAACGGTGCCAACCTCTACAGATGCGGGCCTCGTAGATAAAGCACTGCGCCAATCTCAGCCTCAATACCTCCCACCTAAGAGAGACGAAGCCCCCGAAATAGTAATTCCTCAAAAGGCAAATAAGGTAGACCTGACAGCCGGTCCAAAATTTGAGGTTAAAGAGATTATTGTAGAGGGTGCAACCGTAATTGAGGAAGAAGATATTGCAAGGATCGTTCAATTGAAAGAAAGCACCTTATTGACTTTTGGTGCTTTACAATTAATTGCGCAACGTATTACCTCTCTGTATGCACAAAAAGGTTTTTTTCTTTCCAGAGCCTATATCCCAGCACAAAAATTATCGGGTGGTCGGGTTATCATTAGAGTCCTTGAGGGGCGAATCGACACGGTCAATGTTTCTGGTAATATCTCGATTTCTGCGGATCAATTAAGAAATTATTTTGACGCTGTTGCCGATGAAAAGGTTCTCAATGAATCGACCCTAGAAAAAGCATTGCTAGAAGTCAACGATTTTCCCGGAGTCAAGATTCGGTCTGTTTTAAAGCCCAATGGAGAACCGGGAACTTCTCACCTCGGATTGGAAGTTACGGAAAGCTCTGAAACTTCCTATTCACTTGATGGCGATAATTTTGGCTCTAGGTTCACAGGGAGAGAGCGCTTGGGTGTGAGTCTAACTAAAGGGAATCTGCTTTTCTTGGGAGATCAATTTTCTTTTCGCGGAATTCGTTCCAATCTGGATCAAAAGTTCGTGACGGCTTCATACAGGTTTCCATTGAACAATTTAGGCACTGATTTTCGATTGGCCTATGCATTTTCCAACAATTCATTAGGTGGGACGCTGAAAGGGTTGAATGCGGGCGGTAACTCCAGCATCATGGATCTTGAATTGAGTCAGCTATTGTTTCGAAATCGCCAATCCAGATTTTGGATGAAAGTAGGTTATCACCGCAGGAATTTTGAAAACTTTGTTCAGGGACTGACCAGTAGCGACGATAAGATCCGCGTGTTTAGCCTCAGCTTGGCAGGAAGGATGCAAGATTCTTATTACGGGCAAACTTTTGGTGAAGTTCAATTGAACAAAGGGCTTGGCTTGCAAGGAAAAAACCGTCCCCTCACTTCAAGGGTGGGAGGAAGGGGAGATGCGCTTCGTTTGGAAGGGAACTTGACTCGCTATCAAAACTTGGGCTTTGCCAATAGCTATGTCATCATAAAAGGTCTAGGGCAGGTGTCGGCTATACGTGTGCTGTCTCCAGACCAGTTCTCAATTGGAGGAGTGGGCACAGTGCGAGGTTTTCCTCTTTCCGAGTTCTCTGGAGATAATGGTTACGTAGGGTCGTTGGAATTTGTAACCCCCTTTCCTCTTAAATGGAAAGCGGGATTAGGGACCTTGACTTTGGATCGTATTCTTTCCCTCAGTGCATTTCTGGATCACGGTAAAGTATTTACCAAAGATCGACTTCCGGGAGAACAAGATCAGGCCATCACAGGAGCGGGTTACAGTATTCGCCTTAACATTCCTAAGGAAGTAGAAGACGGACCGTCGATGAATTTTGTGGTTTCGTATGGTATCCCATTACCGGGTCCCAGACCTACCGATGAAAGCAACGGAATCGTTTACCTGAGTGGTTCGACGACTTTTTGACAATATTACTTTGATCCTGTTATCGCAAAGCTATGGATGGAGAAAGCATTACAGCCGAAGATCTGCATTTGTCCATGGAATGGCGAAATTTGATTGTTTGTCCCGATTGCAGATGTAATTTAGATGGTTTTGTTTTTGCTAAAGGAAATGAAAGTGTCCTCAAATGCGGGTCCTGTGGCTTGTATTTTGATTTAAGTCAGGGACTGATCAATTTTGGAGTGTCTGATTCCTTTTATGACGAGCATGGTTTCACTAGTGCCGGTAGAAATTTTTCGGAGAGCTGGTTCGGGCGGCTGGCACTGTATTATGCAAGAGGCCATCACCTGTATGAAATTTCTAGAAGTGTAAAACCGGGCGGTCGAGTGATTGAATTCGGTTGCGGCGGCGGGTCTTCGTTTATGGCTGAACGGTATTCGATGCTGGGAGTTGAAATTTCATCCTCCTCTGCGCGTTCTGCGTCGATTACTTACGGTTCAGTCGTGCAGGCCACTGTTGCCAGACTGCCCGTTGCAACTGGAACTGTCGATGCCATCGTATCCAGTTTTGTGCTTGAGCATTTAGCGGATGGA
>JAJDBG010000112.1 GCA_029261475.1 Nitrospinaceae bacterium | reverse complement strand
GGTCAACTCTTTAGGGCGATGGATTTCAAATCAACTCGCACAGCTTGGTTTCAATCGCCATGTCTATTCACGCGCAGAGTTTGGGAACATTTTATACCTTAATAATCATATGGATGAAAACAATGATGTTTTAATCATTGGAAACATGGATAATCCTGTGGATTTTGAGGATTATCATTCTTTTGTGGAAGAAAAAGGACGCATTTATGGGACTGGGGTTGCGCGTGGTAAGGGTGGTATTACGGTTTTGCTTGGGGCTCTTAAAGCATTGCGATATACCCGAACCTTGCGAAAGGTCAAATGTGGGGTTCTATTAATCTCAGATGAATCTTTTGGAGAACGTTCTTCAAGGTCAGTTATCGAAGAGCTTTCAAAAAAATCAAAATATGTTCTGGGTTTGAGTGGCGCGGGTTTGAGTGGTGAAATTATGACTTCCTGCGCAGGCACCTTGAGATATGAAATTGAAATAAATAGACGTCAAAACAAGCAGGGCTTGAAGTCTTCTGAAGCTAGTGATCCCGTTTTATACGCATCTCAAAAAATAAATCTGTTGAGAAAATTAAATAATGAATCGAGTGGAATTTTTATCACGATAACAAATCTGCAAACGAAGGGGATGGAAGATCAACCGACCTATCATGCGTCGTTGTCTTTTGTAATTCGTTACCGAAATACAGACCAAAAAGCCAAACTAGGAGATCAAGTCAATCAAATATTTGCATCTAAGCCACAAGATAATATTAAAGTTCATGTGACAAAAAAAACACAGAGCAAACCTTTTCAGGAAAATCAAAAAACGGTTGAGTTTTATGAAAAGGTAGAATCTCTGGCTAAGCGGGTAGAGGTACGAGTAAAAAAGGCTGAGTCTAGCGTTGTTTCCTGCTTGTCGAATACGGGTGAAGGTATTCCTGCACTCGATGGATTTGGTCCTGTTACAGGTGGTTATGGCACGAATGATGAGTATGTTGTGCGTGATAGTTTGATTGATCGAAGTGTGCTTCTTGCCTACCTCATTTATTTATCTTCAAAGAACTTTGAAATATGAAGCTCGGAAAAATAGAAGGAAATTTTTCTCCTACAGAAGATGGGAAATGCGCAGTCTCGAGTAAGGGAATGGTTTCAACAGCCTTTCCAGAGGCAACCGAGGCGGGTGTGGAAATGTTGCGGAATGGTGGAAATGCAATAGATGCCGCTTGTGCCTCGGCTTTTGCCTTGAGTGTTTGCGAACCTCAGGCAAGTGGTATTGGTGGACAATCTACGGCAATCCTTCACTTCCATGGACAAACCATTGCTCTGGATGGTTCCAGTCGTGTGCCATCGTTGGCCCATCTTGATAGCATGGATAAGAAAAAGCAACGGTTTCATGGCTATAAAGCCACTACGACACCAAGTACTCCTGCGGTTTTGGGATACCTTCACTTCAGATACGGGAAATTGAATTGGGCTGAAATATTAAAGCCCGCGATTCGAATTGCTCGAGAAGGTTACCTTATCACGCAATTGCAACACGGCCTGCAGACGAGGGAGTTGCAGAAATTCCTTGATATGGATTCCCCTTCGGGAGCAAATTATTTTCTCAAGGGAGGAAAAGAACCTTATCAAGTTGGAGAAAAATTTGTTCAGGATGATTTGGCAAACTTACTGGATCACCTTTCTCGAGAGGGTGTGAAAGGATTTTATACGGGCGAAATTGCAGATCGAATTGATGAAGATATGCGCATGCATGATGGATTTCTTCGAAAAGAAGATTTAGCCTTGATCCCATGGCCTGTGGAGCGAAAACCGATCAAACGAAGTTATCGTAAGGTAAGCGTATTTACTTGCCCGCCTCCTGGTTCTGGTAGAACTCTTCTTCTGGTTCTGCAAATGTTTAAAAATCTGCCCTCAAAGTTTTTCAAAAATCCGACTCCCAAGATGTATCATTTCATGGCAGAAGTCTTTAGGAAAGGATTGCTCAATCACAAGGAACGCCCATTCGACCCGAACATATACCCCCAACTCCCTCACGATAAGACGATACTCAGCCTTGAGTTTGCGCGAAAACTTTCGGCTTCTATACGCGACGAAATTGACCCGACATTGCCGTTGACCGAACTGTTTACCCTGAACAACGATACCACTCATTTGTCTGCTATGGATTCAGATGGGAATGCTATCGGTATCACGCAATCGATTGAGTTGGTTTATGGTGCCAGAGTAGCGGCTCGGGGATTGGGATTTTTGTATAATAATTACATGAGCTCTCTGGATACGATTGACCCTTCTCACCCTTATTATTTGAGGCCCAATGCTTCTCCCTGGAGTTCCGTTGCCCCCATCATTGCTTTTCACAATAATAAGCCCTGGTTGGTCGCCGGTAGCCCCGGAAGTGAACGTATTTTTTCTGCTATGAGTCAGTTTCTCTCGCATATCATTGATGGCGATCAGCCCATTAGCGAAGCAATGATAAGGCCTAGAATGCATTGTACCGTTGGTGGAAAATTGTCTTTGGAAGCTGAGAGGTTTGATCCTGCAATTGTAAAATATCTAAGTGATGCAGGCTACAAGATTGATGAGCGAGAAGGGTATTCCTTTTTTCTCGGTGCAATTCACGCCGTATTGAAATCTCAGACGACCGGTCAATTTCAAGGGGTCGCTGAGATTCGTCGCGATGGAACGGCTAAAGGTCCTTGATTATGAATAAATTTCCCGTTCTCGTTTCGGTCCCACACGGAGGCACCGAAATTCCAGAAGAATTAGCGGGTCGTCTTTGTTTGAGCGCGAAAGATCAGTTCGAAGATGGCGACGCATTTACTAGAGAAATTTATGGAATACAAAATGATGTTCTCGCCTATGTGGAAGGGAATATTGCGAGGGCCTATGTTGATTTAAATAGGGATATCTCAGACCGGCCACCCAATAACCCCGATGGAGTGGTAAAGACCATGACCTGTCTGGGTAAGCCTATTTATCATTCAGGCCAGGAATTGGATGATGGGTTGATTGAGTCGTTATTAGAAAAATATTATCAGCCTTATCACCAGTCCATACTTCAAAAAATAAATTCACAAGATGATTTAAGGCTCATGCTGGACTGTCATACGATGGAAGCCATTGGGCCAGAAATTTCACCAGACCGAGGTAAGGCCAGGCCAAAATTTTGCTTGGGAAGTAATAAGGGGGTGAGCTGTTCTCTTGAACTTGCTGAGCGCATGGCCCATTGCTTGAAAATTGCATTTGGATTGAATGCTGAAGATGTGGTGATAGATAAACCTTTTTCTGGAGGCTACATCACTAGAAATTATGGGAATAAATCCATCCCCTGTATGCAAATAGAAATGAGCCGGATTTTCTATCTTTCTTCCCCTTGGTATGACTCAAACAAGCTTACTGTTGATCCAAATCGGCTGAAGCTGCTTCAATCTAACTTTCTGAAAACATTGGCTTTATTTTTTAATTGAGTTCATTCTATAATGAAGTCGATGAAAAAATATTTTCAAATCTTAAAAATTGATCCTGGTGTTTCTTTCGAAGAAGTCAAACGGGCTTATCGAGAGAAGGTAAAATTTTGGCACCCTGATCGATTTCCAAGCGAGTCCCCTCGTTTGCAAAAAAAAGCGCATGAACAGGTGAGCCAAATCAACGAAGCTTATAAGCATTTGGAAATTCACTACAAAAAAAACAAGAATGAAGACGATACGCTTGTCAGTGATTTTTCAACGGGTACACCTGGTTCCACTGGCTTCAAGTTCCAGGAGGATTCTCCGCCAGAAATTGTACGGGTAAGGGGAAGCCAAAATTACAGGACGTTCACATGGAGCAATGGGAATAGATTTGAGGGCGAAACGCGTAATAATAAAATGCATGGTTGGGGAATATATTATTACAGCATTGGAGATCGTTACGAAGGTCAGTTTTTTGAAAGTAAGCCGCACGGCTTAGGAACGCTGTTTTTATCGAATGGTGATCGTTATGAGGGCGAATTTATCAAGGATACCATTGCGGGTCTGGGAGTCTATCATTACTCGAGTGGCGATTGCTATAAAGGCGAGTTTGTTAACGGAAAACCACATGGAAAGGGAACTTTAATACTTGCCAGTGGTAGCGAATACGATGGGTGGTGGAAAAGTGGCGAGTTTTTAGGGTGAAGATACTCGTTTGTGGCGTGTTGAATAAGGCCCCGCTTTGAAGGGGTACTAACCAATCATTCCAGGCTCAAATCCTCTATAAATGAATCCGGGCTGTGCTTGAAATCCCGGCGTGAAATAAGTCTTTCCTGTTTTTAAAATCACCATAGCTTCGACATTTTCCAGCAATCGAATTTGTTCGAGAGCTTGGGGTCCCATCACAAATAAAGCTGTTGCCAGTGCATCCGCATCCATGACCGAGTCTGCCAATACAGTAGCAGAGACAACGCCACTTTCTTTAGCGGGGCGACCGGTTTTGGGGTTCAAAATGTGATGGTAACGTTCCCCCTCCTGAATGAAATATTTCTGGTAATCTCCCGATGTTGCAATCGCTCGCTTGGATAAAGAAAAGGCACCGATCATTTTTTCGGGATAGCGAGGGTGTTGCAAACCGATTTTCCAAGGCTGGTTTGGGCTTTTCATGCCGATGGATTTCAAATCGCCTCCTGCATTGATAAAAGCATCGGCGATACCTTCCTCCTGTAATATTTTTACCGCACGATCTACTGCATATCCTTTCGCAATGGCCCCCAATTGAACAGACATGCCTTTCCGGGCGAGCCGAGCCTGGTTTGCTTTGATCTGCAGGTCTTTGTAGTGGATCAAACTAACGGCAGAATCGCTTTGCTTGGAAGAGGGAAGGGGTGTCTGAGCGGTGTCAAATTTCCACAAAGCCAGAGCAGGTCCCACCGTAATATCGAATGCACCGCTAGACCACTCGGACCAATGTTTAGCTCGTTGGAGAACTCCAATCGTTTCTGCGGAAAGCTTTTCCCAGCCTTCACCCGCACTTCGATTGAGGCGAGAAATTTCGGAATCGGGTAGGTAAGAACTGAAGAGATTCTCGACTCGTTTGATTTCATCAAAAGCGAGATCAACCGCATGCTTTGATTTCTCTGCGTCGGATTGCTTGACGGCAATCTCGACCAAGGTTCCCATTAGAATTTGAGTCCTGCGAGCCAGAGGTTCGTCTTTGGAGCAAGAGATCAGTAATACTATCAAGCAGAGGAGAAAACTCGTTAAGGATCGGTTCATTGAGCACGACGGGTGAGAACTTCACGATTGTAGGCGGCGACAACATCTCCTCGGGCAATCATGCCCACTGCCTTTTTAGGGTCGTCGGATCGGGCAACGGGCAATTGTTCAACATCCAGGTTCGCGAACAATTCCATTGCTTCATTGAGATTTTGATGCGGCATCAAATATTGGACATCGTGTGTCGCTAAATCTCTAGCGACGATCAAATCGTCCAACCCTTCCTCGAAGAAAACTTCCCGGATATTAGAAAAGGATAGAATCCCTGTCATATCTCCCTGTCGATCGATCACGGGGAAGTAAATCATTTTGGAATAAGATATCGTTTCCAGAATTTTTTTGAATGGCATCTCTTCCGGGATGGGCGTTATCTCATGAGTCATTACATCTTGCACACGGATAGCGTTTAAAATGGAGACTTCCCGACCGTGCTTGATATTGATATCTTTTCGCAGTAGATACTGGATGTATATCGAATTTTTTGCAAGCCCTCTAAAAACATATGCCGAAACGATGCAGGTTCCCATGATGGGTAATATCAGAGTGTAATCATTGGTCAATTCAAAAAGCATCAAGATGTTGGTGAGGGGAGCTTGCATGACAGCTCCAGCTACGGCACCCATGCCAACTACTGCGTAGGTTTCTGGAGAGGCTGTCCATTGAGGGAAAATAGCATGAATCATAGAACCGAAAGCGGTTCCTGTCATTGCTCCAATAAATAGCGAAGGTGCAAACACACCTCCCATTCCTCCGGAACCAAGGGTCATCGCGGTGGCAAGTATTTTCATAAATACCAGTGTGAATGCTAGCCCCCAAAACATTTGACCATTGAGTGCTTCCTCCATTGCTCCGTAGCCATTGCCCAAAATTTCGGGAACAAAAATGGATAGAAGACCGACAAACAGTCCTCCTATAGCAGGTGTGATGAGAGAACTGACTGCCGTTTGTTGACTGAATATTTCGCCTGATTTGAAATAAGCCCAAGTGAAAAGTTTGGAGACCAGACCGCATAGCCCACCGAGGAGAAGATAGAAAACGATTTCTACTTGGCTGACAAGTTCGTGCACAGGGACATCAAAAGTCACCTCATTGCCTTCCATTGCACGCCCGGTAACGGTACCAATGACCGAGGCGATGACGATGGGACTGAAGGTGTGAATGGTGAATTCACCGAGGATGATTTCCATGGAAAACAAAACCCCGGCAAGAGGAGCATTAAAAGATGCCGCAATTCCGGCCGCCGCTCCACATCCAACCAATACGCGCACTCGCTCCGTGGAAACATTTAAAGCTCGACCGAGGAAAGAACCAATAGCAGAACCAATCTGGACCGTGGGTCCTTCGCGCCCTGCAGACCCACCCGACCCTATGGTTATAGCCGAAGTCACAGAGGCTGAAACAATAGTATGTGAGTGAATTTTTCCGTCGTTCAGTGCAACGGCTTCCATGACCTTGTGAACCCCATTTTCCTTAACCGCAGAAGGGAAAAAATAACAGATCAAACCAATAATGCCTCCGCCGAACATGGGCATGAGAGGGATCAGGAATGGGATAAAAGTCGGGGTCACTCCGATCGCGATCAAACTTTCCTGAGAAAAAATGACATCAATAAAGTCGATCATCCAACGGAAAATAGTGGACGCGAGACCAGCCAAGAGTCCGAGAAGGGCGGCTACAACTAAAAGGTTATGATCCAACAATAACAACTGCCGGGTCCATTTTTGCAGGATTTTTTTTAATCCAGGGCTTGTTTGTTCTTCAGGTTTCATGTATATCCGGGGAGCTTGGTAAAATTTGCTATTATAAATAAGTTTTCTGTCAATCGCCAGCTAGACCCTTCATTTATATTATAGTATCTTGCATTATAATATTTGCGAATCGATCTTGTTGTTCTTAAATCCACTTTAATTTATTGCTATGGTTAAAATTGCTCCCTCAATACTTGCTGCAGACTTTTCCCGACTTGGGGATGAAATAAAAGCCGTTGAAGATGCTGGTGCTGACTGGATTCATGTTGACGTGATGGACGGTCATTTCGTACCCAATATCACGATAGGTCCCCTTGTCATTGAAAGTATTCGCAAGGTCACCAAACTTCCGTTAGATGTTCATTTGATGATTGAAGATGCAGATCGTTACATAAAAGATTTTGCGTCTGCCGGAGCCGATTTCCTGACTGTTCATGTCGAAGCTTGCCGGCATTTGAATCGAACGATCCAGTTGATAAAAGAAAATGGTGCGCGTGCGGGAGTTGTTCTAAACCCAGCAACTTCACTGTCCAATCTGGAAGAAGTATTGCATGATGTGGATCTTGTGTTGTTGATGTCAGTCAATCCGGGTTTTGGAGGCCAGCAGTTTATTCCCTCGTTGGAAGACAAGATTCTCAATATGCGTGACATCATGAATCAGTACGAGCAAGAATTTGACTTGGAGGTAGATGGCGGCATCAAATCGGCTAACGCGGGAGCTATCAAAAAAGCAGGTGCCAATGTGCTCGTTGCAGGCTCTGCTATATTCAATAGCAAAAATTACGAAAAGGCGATTGAAGAACTTCGCACTGCGTAGAATTAGAAGTAAGCGTTTTCCCAGCACACCATCACATATGAAAAAACTCACAAAAGACGAATTCATTGGTCTGATCTACAAAATTGGATTTTTTAAAATATTCACTCCTGAAGAAAAATTTAAACTCGCAGATGTGGAGGGGCATACGGTGTCCTTTTCCCCTAACAGCTATATCCTAAGCGAGGGTGATGTCGGAAATTCATTATACATTTTACTGCGAGGAAAAGTGTATATAACCAAAAATAACAGCCCGAGAGTTCGACTGGCCGAGTTACAGCCAGGAGCTGTATTTGGAGAGATTTCCTTCTTGGCAGGTCGAAACCGAATAACGAACGTGCGCGCAGACGATAACGTATTGGCCCTTCGTATTGATCCCGATTTTTTGAATAAAGTGGGATCTGAAATAGCTGAAAAAACCAAAGACCAACTCATCAAAGTTTTGATTAGAAAACTCGAACGGATGAACGTCTTGTTTCAGGAAGCGAAAAAACGCATCCCGGGGGATGAATGGCACAAGGTTATTTTGTAACTGGAAATTTTTGCTTATCGCTTGAAAATTTTGAGTTTTTTTAGTCCTAATCGTCAGATAAAATCATGGCAAAATCCTGAAGGCCCTCTTCTTTGGCTTTTTGGGCAATAGATTTCCATGATTCTTTTTTATCAATTGCTTGGGCTGTTTGGCTAGAATCTTCCAGCGTTACCCGTATGTCTATTAGTAATTGGGCGACAGCGGCGTTGTATTTGTACTCTTCTTTTAAAGCTTTGCCGTTGTCCCAAAAGTTTTCGATTGCTTTCTCTACCTGTTTCTCTACCTGCATGATGGAAATCCTTCAAAAAATTTTAAAAAATTGAGACTAGAGGAGGGTGAGTGACAAAGCACTCATATCCTATATGTAGCATATGTAAATCTATGATACAAAGTAATTCTGAAAGCACTGCTTCTAAATATTTGTGACCGAAAATGGTCTCTTTATTTTTGATTTAAGGTCTGGAGTCTTTGGTCTTGATACAATCAATTATTAGCAATAAGTTCAATATTTTAAGGCCTCACCTTTCCCTGCATAGAGAAATTCTTTGAGCTCGTCTCGAATTCAACTGGGTTTAATTCTTATTGGTCTATTTTTGATTTTCGGTCGTGCGTTTGTGGTGCATTATGACAATGCCACCAATCCTTATCATTTCAATGATGACGCACGACAGCAAATCTCTCCATTCGTTCTATCAAACGCCTCAATCCCCGCCTCCTACAGCTCGGAATATTATCTCAAAGTTTTTTCGCCCCAAGGTTTTCGTTTGCTCTATCAATGGGGAGCTAAAGTGTTCGACCCGCGTACTATCTCCAAAGCATTGCCTTATTTGCTGGCATTTGTGATGTATGCCTTTATTGCCTTGTCGGCCTGGAGGCTTGGCGGAAGGGCGGGCTGCGTTTCTACCTTATTGTTGGTTTTATCTGCTGATATTTTCTGGGCTCGTATGATGGGAGGCCTGCCGAGGTCCTTTGCTTTCCCTTGCATTGCGGCCTCGATCCTTTTTTTAATACAAGGGCGGGTTTTAGGGCTTGGCTTGATCGCTGTTTTCGGGGTCGCATTTTATCCCACAGCGGGTCTTGTCAGTATTTTCTCCTTAGCTCTTTTGCTGTTTGCCTTTCCTGTGCGGCTTCGCGGCTCAGCTGAAAAGTGGAATTTAAAAGAGAGAATCGTTTGTATCTCGGCAGTTCTTCTTTTTTCTTTCGTCGTCGTATTTCCTCAGCTGATGTCGGGAAGCGATTATGGGAAGCGTATTGGAATTGAACAGATAGATAATTTCCCTGAGGCGGGGCCGGGGGGGCGTTATGGTGCTGGAGACCGCCCTCCTTTTTCAGGGTTGATTTCAACAGTTCTCAAACACAGCGCGGTGACCTTTTATGGGCAAGGACCAGCCCTTGTCGAGAGCTGGAGCTTACGATACTCAGATGAGGTGGCAGTTGGCTTGAACATTGCCGTTATTTTTGCGTTGCTTGTGATTTTTTCAGGGATCAAAGCGGAATGGGGGCAAAAGCCGGAATTTTCCCGAGCGTTTCTTTTATTGCCGGCAAGTCTTATCGGATATTTTAGTGCAGATATTCTTTATCCATACCTGTTTCTTCCTGAAAGATTTCTGGCATATTCTTTGCCTGTTTTTATCCTGGTTTTGTTTCCTGCATGTTTGCTCAGTTTGGCAAGAAAAATCCCTGTATTTAAAGAGAAGACGCAATGGGCTTCAGGTGTAGTGGTTGTAATTTCAGCATTCTTATTTATTGCATTTGGCAGTGTCGGGAATGGTTTTAGCGGTTATTCGGTGCGAGTGGATAATCTGAAACCGATTTATGACAGAATTGAAAGTTTGCCAGAACAAAGTTTGATTGCGGGATGGCCGGGAGGTCTGGTTGAAAATATTTCCTATCTAAGTGCGAGGAATGTATTGATCGCCTACGAAACGCATCAAGCATTTCACGAAAACTATGCCTTGGAAATGAGGCAGCGTATGGATGCGCTGGTAGATGCTTATTTTGCTACAGATGAATCGAGCTTGATTGATTTGAGGAGTCGCTTTGGAGTCGATTTTTTATTACTGGATTTGCGTCACTTTACAGAAAAGCCGCATTACTTTAAGCCTTTTGACAAAACTTTGGGTGCCGCTATACAGAGGGCCAAAGGGAAAACGTTTTTTTTAGAGAAAAACTATCGTCCATTGACCCTGTTTCAGCAAGGGCCTTGGGTGCTTCTGGATTTATCGAGAATAGAGGCCTTAGCTTTGAAGGGGAGTTTGAAACAAAAATTGAACGAGTGATGATTATTTTCTGACAATGATGCTGATTCTTCGGTTCATAGGGTCTTTTGGGTTCGAAGGATTGTAAAGCTGGGTATCGCCGTAGCCGATGACTTTTTCAAATCGATCTGTCTCAAGGCCATTTTTCTGAAATTCTTTTCTAGCGGCAACGGCTCGCAAGACAGAGAGGTCCCAATTGTTTGATCGACTTCCCTTATAAGGTGAAGCGTCTGTGTGGCCCTCGACAATCAGCTTGCCGGACATGCCTTTAAGATTTTCAGACAGCATTCTAACCGTGTCACGGCCCCTTTTATTCAATTGAGTTCCGCCGGGATTGAATAAAGCAATATTTTCCTGATCAACCATTAGAATTCTCAATCCGTCGCTGACGGGTTCCATCATGATTTGACCTTTTAAGTGGTTAAATTTCTCGTTGATGTCGCGGCGAATGGTTTCCGCCAGCATAGAAATTTTTGCACGTTGGGCAATTTTAATCATTGTTTCTTCGGAAATAGGAGAGGCATTTCCCATCATGGCGTCTTTCACCGCAACACCGTCATCTTCTGGGGTTGGGCTTGAAATGGCAGTTGCTGATTGTCCTCCCGATGCGAGAAATTTTGCAGGATCTTCAAAGTATTCAGAAAGCCCGTCTTTGGTTTCTGCAGGGACGGAACCGATCAGCCACAACATTAGAAAGAAGGCCATCATAGCGGTTACGAAATCGGCATAGGCCACTTTCCAAGAGCCTCCATGATGACCGCCGCCATGTCCTTTTTTTACTTTTTTGATGATTATTTGTTGAACAACGGCGGGAGCTTCTTCTGCTTCCTCATCAACTTCTGCCTGCCTTAGAAAATCAGGCGAATAAACCCTCCAGGCATTGGTCTTGAACTGGTGGAGCCAGAAATCGACCTGTTCCTCTTCAATACTATACTGTTGGCTCAATTTTTCTGTGGAATCGCCTTGCTGATAGTATTGCATGACGATTTTGAAAATGAGCTTGGGGTCGTTGATTGTTGCCATTGGCGCGTATTATTGAAAGAGTAGATCGCTAATTTTTGAGAAACTTTTCTGCCTTCAGAAAAGTAGGACGTGCAGGCTCAGGAATGAGCATGCGCCCAAATTCCAGGCAAATTTGTGGTTGGAGTCCACCGACGAATGCTACCGTGATATAGCGAAGAATATTTAAATATTCTTTTTCCTGATCGGCCATCCATCCCAACTTTTTAGCAATAGGTCCTACAAATCCATAAGCACCGAGGATGCCGAGAAAGGTTCCAACCAAAGCGGCACCAATGTGGTGACCCAACACCTCTGGGGGTTCGTTGATGGATTGCATGGTGATAACAATTCCTAAAACGGCCGCAACGATTCCAAGACCGGGAAGAGAGTCGCCTATATTTGATAGATTGTGCGCCGAAGACATCATTTCTTCATGATACCCGTCAATTTCTGCTTCCATCAGCGCGTCTAATTGATGAGCTTCCATTTTGGAGGAAACGATCATGCGGAAGGAATCGGTTGTTAAAAGAAGTGCGTGTTCGTTTTTCAGGAAACTCTTGTATTTTGAGAAAACCGGGCTCTTGGCGGGCTTGTCCAAATGCGCTTCCAGAGCGACCAGTCCTTGTTTTCTCACCACAGAAAACATGGCATTCAATACTTGAAGCAACTCCATGTATTCCTTTTCCCCATACTGCTTTGCGGAAAGCATGGCTTTGAGCGAGTGGATGACGCCTTTCATCATTTCACCTGAAGAGGTGATGATGAAAACTCCCAGAGCGGCACCAAAAATAATAACCAGCTCAGCCGGTTGCCACAAAATAGAGAGCACGCCATGTCCCATGAGGTAACCTCCTATTACAGAGGCGACAACAATAATCAATCCAACAATTACTCCCATGCTCAGTTAACTCCTTCCAGGCCGCGTTCCAGGTTCATTAAAAAATTAGCTATTTCGTTTTCCATCCAATGATCCATATTTATGAAACGAATACCGGTTTCCCACTGTGAGCCAATTTGAACAGATCGTACGATTTTACCGTAGAGTTTATATAAACACTTTCTCTGGGAAGCCTGCCGGAGAAGATTGATCTGGAGAATAGAATTCTCTGGAAACGCTTCCGGCCAAACAACCCTCATACCCGATACACTCAGAGAGACTGACATTTTCTTTAGATCGGCTTCGACATCTTCTTTTTCGGATAAAAGCTTAATTATGGCATCCACTTTCTTATGAAGCAGTTCCAAAGACTTCTCAATATCAAGATTTCCTTTTGGAAGAGCAAGAGGGGTTATTGAAGGCGATGTTATAGAAACATCTCCAACTCCCAACTCTTTGACTGAACAATCGGGACAAGATATAAGGTCGGTATCCAAAAGGTGGATTCCTACAGCAAGCCGGGCATTTATCCTGTGAAAGTTTCGTTGCTCATTCATGCTAAAAAACTGTAAAACGTTCTATGATGGGGCATTCTATGCAATTCAAATGTGAATGTAAAGATTACAGATGGTCTTCCCATCAGTCGCCTGACTTTTAAGTATTGTCTAAGCCTTAAAAGCTAAGAGCTATTTGCTATCGTAACAATTTTTTTCAGTCGTAGCTTATGTTATGATTGCGAAAAATTATAATAAAATTTACTGCCTCGCACTGGTTTATGGAAACATTGAAAAATATAAATAATGAAAGAGATGATGAAGACCGTCGAATCATCCAGGCAGGCCAAAAAACGTTGCATTTGGAGTCACGCACGATATTAGAGATGTCGGACCGAATCGATCAAAATTTTGCTTCGGTTGTAAGGGAAATAAACTCTCAGGATTATCCGTTCATTATCACAGGCTTGGGAAAATCTGGCATCATCGGAGCTAAAATTGCGGCGACATTTTCAAGCATTGGTATTCCTGCATTGTTTTTGCATTCGGCGGAAGCGAGTCATGGTGATTTAGGCATCATTGCAAAGAATAGTTTGGTTTTAGCTATCTCCAATAGTGGTGAAACAGAGGAATTGATCAAGATACTTCCTCACATAAGCCGACGAGGTTGTACCCTTGTGGCTATGACGGGGAATTTGAAATCAACATTAGCCGAGCGATGTGATTATGTTTTGGACACTCAAGTGGATAAAGAGGCTTGCGGTTTAGGACTGGTTCCCACGGCTAGTACAACGGCAATGCTGGCGATGGGGGATGCGCTGGCAGAAGCCCTCTTGCAGATGCGTGGATTCAAGGAACAAGACTTTGCGGAGAATCACCCCGGCGGAAGCTTGGGAAAACGCTTGCTCACCACGGTTGCAGATTTAATGCATTGCGGTGATGATATCCCGACGGTGAATAAGGAGGCAGATATTTACCAGGTTATATCTGAAATGAGCCGGAAACGTTTTGGCGCGACCTTTGTTCTTGATGAAGAGGGTTATTTGGCTGGAGCGATAACCGATGGTGATCTTCGCCGTTTGATTGAAAAAAAGAAAGAAATCTCAGGCATAAAGGCATGGGAACTGATGAGTGGAACTCCTAAAACGATCACTGGCAACAGTCTCGCCGCGAAAGCGGCTCTTATTATGGAGCAAAGTTCTATTACCTCACTTGCTGTGACGAAGGATGGAAAGTCGATAGAGGGGATCCTGCATTTGCATGATCTGCTGAAATCGGGAATTGTTTGATGCTCTACAGGATTGATTATTACTAACCAAGATCGTACGTAAAATCGTATGTGATGATAAAGGATTGCCAATGACAGGCAATGAATTAAGAAAAGCATTTCTGAAGTTTTTTGAGGACAAGGGGCACACCGTTGTTCCGAGTTATTCCCTTGTACCGCAAAATGATCCGACTTTGATGTTTACCAATGCGGGCATGGTTCAATTCAAGAATATTTTTCTTGGTGAGGAAAATAGCAGTTTTTCGACTGCCGTTTCTTGCCAGAAATGTGTGCGTGCTGGCGGTAAGCACAACGATCTTGAAATGGTGGGACGAACTGCGCGACATCACACCTTTTTTGAAATGCTGGGCAATTTTTCTTTTGGCGATTATTTTAAACGTGACGCTATTTTGTACGCATGGGAATTTTTGACGCAAAATTTGGGACTTCCCAAAGATCGACTCTATGTTTCTGTCTTTAAGGACGATAACGAAGCTTTTGATTTGTGGAAGACGGAAGTGAATTTCCCCATCGAGCGTATTTACCGAATGGGAGAAAAGGACAACTTTTGGGCGATGGGACCAACGGGACCCTGCGGCCCCTGTTCGGAAATTTTTATAGATCAAGGGGAATCTGCGGGGTGCGGAGAACCGGGTTGCACTGTGGGTTGCGACTGTGACCGTTATCTGGAAATATGGAACCTTGTCTTCATGCAATACGACCGCGATGCGGAAGGGACTCTGACTCCACTGCCCAAACCTTGTATCGATACTGGAATGGGCCTGGAACGCTTGACCGCTGTTTTACAGGGAAGAACGAGTAATTACGATGGCGACCTTTTGATGGATATCATTAAAGAAGCCGCTAAGATCACTCATTGTCACTATGGTAAAAACGAAGAAAACGATGTTTCCATCCGTGTCATCACCGATCATGCCCGAACCAGTGCCTTCCTAATAGGCGATGGTGTTCTGCCATCCAATGAAGGCAGAGGCTATGTCTTGCGACGAATCATCCGGCGTGCTTTGCGCCACGGGAATTTGTTGAATCAGAAAGAACCCTTCTTCTATAAAGTTGTGAATCATGTGGTCAAATGCTTTTCCTCTGTTTATCCCAATTTGAACAGTCATTCCGAATTCATTGAAAAGGTAATGCTGAACGAAGAGGAGAGTTTCAGCAATACTTTGCATCACGGTGCCCAACGTTTGGAAGAGATTTTGATCCGACTGGAATCAGAGGGCAAAAAAGAAATTCCTGGTGATGAAATTTTCAAACTCTACGATACCTACGGATTCCCCGTTGACCTTGTTGAGGAAACAGCAAAGGATCGAGGATTGGGATTGGACCGGGTTGGTTTCGAGAAGTCCATGCAGGAGCAAAAGGTGAAAGCCGCCGCATCCTGGAAAGGTTCAGGCGAAAGCGAAATAGCATCGCTCTACAATGATTATTTGAAAGAATTTCCAGAGGGTGTTGTTTTCAATGGCTACGAAAATGAAACGGGAACAGGTATCGTCAAGGCATTATTCAAAAATCAATCCTCTGTAGATTCTATAGAAGAGGGTGATATGGCAGAAGTTGTGTTAGACAATACCCCATTTTATGGAGAATCTGGCGGCCAAAAGGGAGATGTTGGCATTGCTTACAATAACGATTCACATCTCGTTGTAGAAGATTGCCTCAAGCCTTTGCCAAACCTGATCGTCCATAAAGTCAAAGTAAATAGAGGCCGTTTGCAAGTGGGAGACGAGTTGAAGTTGGAAGTGGGAGAGAGCCATAGAAACGAGACGGCACTCAATCACACAGCAACGCATCTCCTGCACTCAGCTTTGAAAGAAGTGTTGGGCGACCATGTCAAGCAGGCTGGGTCGTTGGTTGCCTCTGATCGACTGCGATTCGACTACACCCATTTTTCGGCTCTCAATGAAAAAGAAAAAAGTAAGATAGAGACCCTCGTCAACCAGAAAATTCGCGAGAATATCTCCGTTACAACGCGTGTCACTCCTATCGAAGAAGCTATAGAGGATGGAGCAACCGCCTTATTTGGAGAGAAATATGGTGAGGAAGTTCGAGTTGTTGCTGTTCCCGGTTTCAGCAAAGAGTTATGCGGAGGGACCCATGTTTCTGCAACCGGTGATATCGGATTGTTTTTAGTGACACACGAATCGAGTGTGGCTTCGGGAGTACGACGGATAGAAGGTGTGACGGGGCCTGCGGCATTTGAAACAGCCCGGCGGGAGATGAATCGACTTTCATCGATTCGTACTTTGCTCAAAGCACAACAGGAAGAAGAGATCGTCAAACTGAAGAAAGTGCTGGAAAAATCTCGTGAATTGGAGAAAGACGTTGCCGTTCTCAAAGAAAAACTCGTTAGCGGCAAGAGTTCCAATTTATTGGAAGGAGTCGAGCCATTTGATGGCTTCTCCTTATTGATCAAAAAATTAGAAGGGGCAGATGGCAAGTCCTTACGTAGTTTTATTGATAATGCGAAAAATCAGTTAGAGTCATGTATCGTGGTTGCGGGTTCCATTGAAAATGGAAAAGTACTATTAGCGGCTGGAGTCAGTAAGAATTTGATAAAAAAATTTCACGCTGGTAATATTCTTAAAGAGATTGCGGTAATTGTTGGTGGCAGTGGCGGTGGTCGCCCGGACATGGCACAGGCAGGTGGAACTCAGGTTGAAAATTTGGACAAGGCTCTGGACCGTGTACGCGAAATACTGGCGCAAACTCAGACGTAATGCGTTGTATGAATTATAAATAGTGATCCCTAACTCTAAAAACTTATAGGTCTTTATATTATGGAAAAATTGAAAGTAGAAGAGGAACCAGAAGCAGTTGTTGTGGATCCTAAAAGAGAAGCACTAGAGAAAAAGTGGAAAGCAATCGTTATCAAAGCTGTGACCAGCGAAGATTTCAAACGCGAGTTGGTTGAAGATCCGATTACGAAAATGGCGGAAGAGGGTTTGCCGTTACCCGAAGGTGTGGATTTCCGAAAATCAGGAAAAGATCAGGAAGCTAACTTCAGACTCATTCCCCCGGCTCAAGCAAGTGAAGAATTGAAAACTCACATCAGATGGTTGGCCCTTCGCCTTGAAATGATTCGTGAGTTTGGGCAAAATCATAAAAAGGTTGGGCTGATTTCAGCGGCTCCGGGAGAAGACGAAGACGTCTAGACTTTTTTATATCGTGTCTTTGAAATCAAAGGACTGTTGAAAAAAAAGATTGTTAAAACGCAAGCAGACCGAAATCGTCTCAGCGATTGTTACTTTTCATGGCTTGGTCGATTTCGCGTTTAGCTTGGCGTTCTTTGATGGTTGCTCGTTTATCGTGCATTTGCTTCCCCTTGGCGAGGGCGATTTCGACCTTCACTTTACCGCCTTTGAAATAGAGTTTTAGAGGGATGATATTCCAGCCCTGCTCCTGGGATTTCCCGATGAGGCGGTTGATTTCTTTTTTGTGAAGCAACAGTTTGCGTTTGCGTAAAGGATTGCTGTTGAGATGATAGGCCGGATCGTAGGGGCTTATATGGCAATTGATAATCCACACTTCACCTCGCTCCACAGTTGCGTAGCTATCAGAAAGATTGGCTTTCCCGGCGCGTAGAGACTTGACCTCGGGGCCACGCAAGACGAGCCCTGCTTCCATGCTGTCTTCAATGAAATAATTGTGTCTCGCCTTTTTGTTCTTGCAGATGATTTTTATTTCGTCCATTTTCCTTAATGTTTTTCGGTGAGGGTTACAGGCGTTCCTACCTTTGATTTCAATTCTTTTTCAGCACTCCCTTGATTGCAAAAAATTTCCAGGACTGACATGCTGTTGATCAGACAAGCACCCACACCCGCAGGGGCTTCGCTATAGCTAGTAAGAGGACCGTTTATACTTTTGTCTTCAATATTTACAATCAGATTGGAAGAAGGGTGGAAGTTTTCCTCGATGTCATGTCGATAAATATTTGTTGCAAGGTTCCCAAATCGGTCAATGGCGATCACTTCTCCGCTCAATTGATTCTTATCCACTTTGACTTTTGGAATGCTCAGAATCACAGGGTCATCGATTCGAGTTCCCATTTGTGATAGCGGAGTTCCTTTTTCGATCCAGGCAGAAACAGGGGCGAAGACATCGCGTCCATGGAAAGTTTGGGATACCTTTTTCATGAAATACTCAGAATTGCTGAGCGCGTACACTTCGCTATAATCGTTTAAGACAGTGCTCAAAATGCCATTGTCAGGTGCGACAAAAAAATGGTCTTTGTTTTTGACAGCGAGCGCACGTCGGTCGCTACCCACTCCGGGATCAACAACCGCAAGATGAACACTCCCCGTTGGAAACCAAGGAACTGAAGAGCCCAGGATAAGCGCGGCTTGCAAAATATTTTGTGGTTCTATTTGATGACTCAAGTCAACGAGTTGGGCTTTCGGACTGATCCCAAGAATGACAGCTTTCATGATCCCGACAAAAGGATCGTCGGTCCCAAAATCGGTTGTTAGACTTATGATGCCAGACATGCCGAGACCTGCGAGTCTTCAACAGTGGTTATTCGGACGGGAACCAGTTGGTTGCTTAAAGAATCATCCCCTTCAAATACAACGGGAACATAGTGCTCTGTGTGCCCCTTGAGCAAACCCTCGCGAGTTCTTTGCGTTTCAGCCAGAACGGTGACGGTTTTGTTGAGAAAGTTCAGACGGTAGTCGAATGCTTTTTGGTTAGCCAATTCCGTCAGAATTCGATTGCGTTCTTTTTTGATATTCTTTGGAATATTATCCTTGAAGTCATAAGCCTCCGTACCTTGTCTCGTTGAATAAGTGAAGGCATGCAAATAGGTGAACGGCAATTGTTCCACGAGCTTGCGCGTGTTCTCAAAGTGGGTGTCGGTTTCGCCAGGGAAGCCAACGATGATGTCAGCACCGAGTGCGAGCTTGGGAATCTTTTCGCAAGCTTTAGAAACAACATCAAGATACTGCTGAACATTATAGTTTCGCCGCATCCGCTTTAAAATAGTGTCATCGCCGCTTTGAAAGGGAATGTGCAAATGGGGGCATATCTTATCGTTATCCGCCATTAGCAGAATCAGATCATCGTCGATTTCCATCGGATTGATAGAACTCAAACGCACACGAAAATTTCCTTTTATATTGACGATGTCGCGCACTAAAGAAGTAAAGGTCTCTGGTGTCGAAAAATCCATTCCCCAAGTTCCCAAATTGATACCGGTCAAGGTGATTTCTTTATAGCCGGCTGATACTGCGCAAAGCACATTGTTCAATATATTGGCTCGCGAGTCGCTCAGCGATTTGCCGCGAGCCCGGACGACTGTGCAGAAGGAGCATTTTTCGTCGCAACCGGTTTGCACTTTGATAAATGCTTTCGTTTTCCCTTGGAAGCTCGAAACTGGGAGTGCCTTGAAATCTCGTGGTGCGTGGATATCCGTCATAATAATATCCGCACTGTCACGACCCGCTTCAAGGTTGGCAAATTTATTTTTGATGGCTTCTGCTATTTCCAGCTTGTTGGCGTT
>JAJDBG010000111.1 GCA_029261475.1 Nitrospinaceae bacterium | reverse complement strand
CCGAACATCATCCTCAATGTGGTACAGCTTTCCTTCCAGTTCCATCGCTGAAAAATGGCAAGGCTCACTGGGCAAATAAAGCGAATAGCCCGCCACCTCGGCCCCCAACTCCAGCAACCAGGAACAGAGCCAAGAACCCTTGAAGCCGGTGTGGCCTGTTACCAATACTCTTTTTCCTTTATAGGTATCTGAAAACATAATCAATCCATTGTGAGTAAAATTATTTTTGATAGGGGCTACCGTCTACTGTTTCAACCGCTCCCTACGACCAGACTTTCCAGAAAGCCTTTCCAGAATCCCACAGCTTGTTCAAGTGAGTCACGTCGCGATAAGTATCCATACACGCCCAGTCTCCAGTATGGTTGTGAACCATCAGTTCTCCATCTTTTGTCAAAGTTTCCAGCGGCCCGATTTCAAAATCGCAATCTTCCTTGTCACTCAAATAATCGAACAACTTACGATTGAAAACAAAAAAGCCGCCATTGACCCTACTCCGCTCGATTTTTGGCTTCTCAATGAAATCAAGAACCTTTCCCTCCTCTTGCATGATCTGACCAAACGAAGAACGCGGCTCAACCCCTGTCACGGTCCCGATTTTGCCGTGAGCATGATGGAAGTCTGCCAACTGTTTCAGATCGACATCAGAAATTCCGTCGCCATAAGTGAGCATGAAAGAATCGGTATCAATGTAGCGTTCGATCCGCTTGATACGCGCCCCTTTCAAAGTATGCTCTCCGGTATCGGCAAGTGTGACCGTCCAATTTTCAGCTTCCTGATTCTCATGAAAAATCATTTCCCGCTCCGACCCCAGCTTGAGAGTCACGTCACTGGTATGGAGGATATAATGATAAAAATATTCCTTGATCGCGGCACCCTTGTAACCCAGACACAAAACAAAATCTGTGAATCCAAAATGGGCATAATGTTTCATGATATGCCAAAGTATAGGCTTGCCGCCGATTTCTACCATCGGCTTCGGGCGAAACTCGGTTTCTTCGCGCAAACGAGCCCCCATACCACCACACAGAATAACAACTTTCATGAGCCGTCCTCATCAAATGAGAAGACCGTTATTTCTTTATTGATTCGCATAATTTCAACGTTTTTTTGATTTCTTCATCCATATTACCATCCAGCCTGAAACCTGTGGCTTTGAGTTTGCCGATATCATAAATAACAGGCTCTTTACTCAGAGTCTTATCTTCTTTGTTTATTTCGATTGAATGAATAGGGGCATGATAAATTTTTTCGTACAGATCGGCAACTCTACGCGCCGCTGTCAGTATAGAAAGCGAACACTCGCCCCCTAGATTATACAACCCACCCGCCCAATTGTCAGGAATATTAAACAGGAAATGCCGGACCGCCCTTGCCACATCGCTTAAGGCAACGAAATCCCGACTCTGCTTGCCATTGGATTTTAAAATAATGTTTCCGCTTGATACCGCCTGCCGACACAAATCGTTAAAAACCAAATTCCAGCGATTCATGTCACCATCCATTGCATAACCGTAACCATTGGACAATCGAAATACCGCTGTTTGCAATCCGTGATAATCGGCAAAAAATCGGACCATGTCTTCGACCGCACGATGCGTCGCTGAATAGGGATGCGAAGCCTCTGTTGGAGAGGTTTCAGAAATTGGACTTTGCGCCTTTGATCCATACACATGGAAAGTTGAAAAATAGATAAAACGCTCCACGCCTTGTTGCTGGCAAGCTTTCAATAATTCAAAGGAACCCATTGCCTTGACACGCCAAGCCCATTCCGGGTCTGCCAGCATCGCAGACTCATCCAAAGTCGCCAGATGAATGACATCCGAAACTCCTTCCAAGGCCCGTATCATCGCCTCAGGAGATTCCAGAGAAAAAGGGACGACTTCACAATCACGCACCCATTCAGGGAGTGAGGGACGTTGCCGATGCGCACCCAGAACAATACGGCGGTCGGGACAATTGCGAATCAAATCATCCGCTATTCGACCGCCCACATAACCCAATCCTCCTGTAATGAGTATCTTTTTCAACGAATACCTGTTGTCAGGCTTGAAGCCTGGGAAAGGAAAGGAACACAGAGTGGATCAACTCTGAGAATCAAAAAATCGAAAAATCTGCGCCTGCATCTCCTGCGCCTTCGCACGTGGATCCTCAGCATTTCGAATGGGCCGTCCAACAACAATATAATCGGCTCCGTTACGAAAAGCCTCCTCAACACCTACGGTGCGCTTCTGGTCATCTTCGGTATTCGATACAGGGCGAATACCGGGAGTGATGATCAAAAATTTATCGTCGAGATGCTCTCGTAAACGAGGTGCCTCCAACCCGGAAGATATCACCCCATCGCAACCAATTTCCAAAGCCCTGCGCGCACGAGAGAGTACCAGTTCTTCCACATTGCATTGGAAACCCAAATCCTCCATATCCTTCTGGTCAAGACTGGTAAGAGCGGTGACCGCCAGAATTTTAAGATCGCCCTTCTCTTCAACAGCGGCGCGCAAAATAGCATCATTGCCATGCACGGTAACAAAAGTAGCCTGACGCTTCCGCAATTGTCTAACCGCCGAACGAACCGTCTCAGGAACATCAAAAAATTTCAGGTCGATGAATACCTTCTTGCCACGCTCACAAAGCCAGTCGGTGAAAGCAAAATAATCACCTGCCATGAATAGCTCTAGCCCTACCTTATAAAAATGCACTGTATCGCCCATCAACTCCACCAACTCACGAGCCTGATCGAGAGTCGGGACATCAAGCGCGAGAATCAACCTGTCCTGAGTGGGAATATTTTTAGAAGTCATTTTGTCTCAAAGTAGAAGAAATCATTCCGCTGTTTATATATTCAGCACCCCGCATTGTCAAGCAACTCGGCTAACCAGGCCCGCTGTAAAAAGCCCGACGCACATTAAAGTATTAATAAAGAGAACAGTATCTAAAGAGCTTCCACATAATATCCGATACCTTTATTAACAAACTTGCTTTATAATTTTACCAGCAGATATATAGAACATAGACCAATGAGTCCTAATTTTTGTCAAACTCACATCCATTTTTTGGCATGAAGCTATCCATAATCATCCCCGTATACAACGAGAAGAATACTCTCGCTGAAATCATCAAAAGAGTGCAAGCACAGGACTACGATAAAGAGATCATCCTGATCGATGACTACTCCCAGGACGGGACCCGTGAACTCCTCAAAGAATATGAGGGAGTCGAAGGTTTTAAAGTTCTGTATCATACGAAAAATCAAGGCAAAGGAGCCGCCTTGCGTACGGGATTTGCCAATGCCGAAGGCGACGTACTTATAATTCAAGATGCCGATTTGGAATACAACCCTTCCGACTACAAGGTCTTATTGAAACCAATACAAGAGGGTTGTGCCGACGTTGTTTTTGGTTCCCGTTTTCTTGGTGGTCCGCATCGAGTTCTATTTTTCTGGCATTATCTCGGCAACAAAACGCTCACCACCATCTCCAATATGTTCACCAATCTCAACCTGACCGACATGGAAACGGGTTACAAAGTGTTCACTCGCGACGTTTTGAAGCAATTGGATATCACCTGCAACCGTTTTGGATTTGAACCAGAATTCACAAACAAGGTTGCACGCAAGAATTTTCGGATTTATGAGGTGCCCATTTCATACAACGGGCGAGATTATTCAGAAGGAAAAAAAATAACCTGGAAAGATGGTGTTTCCGCACTCTGGTTCATCGTCAAGTTTCGTTTTTTTGCCTAAAACCTCGGGACTGCCGGATGTGTCGATGGCGCTTTCGTGCAAGATTTGCTAGAATCTCTCTGAGTTTTTTTCACAGCGGTGATCCACAAAACTTGATTTTTAGTACTCCGATTAATTCAAAAGTTTATGAAAAACCTTGCCGTCATTCCCGCAAGAGGCGGCTCCAAGCGTCTGCCGGGAAAAAATATTCGACCCTTTTTAGGACAGCCCATTATATTGCACACTGTTTCGGCGGCAATCGAGAGCGGATTATTTGAAAAAATCATCGTCTCCAGCGACGATGAAGAAATACTGAAAATCACCGAAAGTGCGGGAATTTTCGCTCAAAAAAGAAACATCGATCTAGCGGGAGACGACATTCCCATCGCCGAGGTTTGCCTTGCCGTTTTGAATGAAGAGTCTAAAACCAAATACGACAACCTGTGCTGTCTGTACGCCACCGCACCATTGCGAACAAGCGACGACATCCGCAAAGCCTATCAAAAGCTATTGTCACCAGAAATCGAAGGCGTGACAGGAGTCACGTCTTATGGGAAAAATCCACTCAAAGCCTTACGTCAGGGCAAAAATGACATCCTGACTCCCATGTGGCCAGAATACGCCCGCCTGCAAAGCCAGGACTTGCCTTCCCTTTGGGTTGATAATGGTTCGCTTCACTGGGTTGAGGTAGCGGCTTTTCTCAGAGAGAAAAATTTTTACGTTAATAAAATGTCCGGTTATCCTATGCCGCGAAATCGCTCGATCGACATTGACACCCTTGAAGACTTTCAATTTGCAGAATGGAATGCCCATCAACTGGGTCTCGTTCATAAAGGAGAAAAACCCTGAATTACTCGAATAAAACAATATTAGTGACCGGTGGAACCGGGTCTTTTGGCAACGCCTTGGTCGGTTACTTGCAAAAAAATAACCCTCCCAAAAAATTAATCGTTTTCAGTCGCGACGAACTCAAACAATTTGACATGGCTCGGCAATTTAACCAGGAAAACATGCGTTATTTTCTGGGCGACATCCGCGATCGTGACCGCCTGTCCCGTGCCTGCCAAGGAGTGGATATTCTGATTCATGCGGCGGCCCTCAAACAAGTGCCCGCCGCTGAATACAATCCTTTTGAAGCGGTCAAAACCAATATCCTTGGTGCACAAAATATCATTGATGCCTGCATCGATAAAGGTGTCTCCAAGGTCATCGCCTTGAGTACGGATAAAGCCGTAAACCCCGCCAATTTGTACGGTGCCACTAAATTATGTTCCGATAAAATATTTGTTGCGGGCAACGCCTATGCTGCGGATAAAACACGATTCAGCGTCGTGCGTTACGGCAATGTGATAGGCAGTCGAGGAAGCGTCGTTCCATTGTTCCTTGAAAAACGCAAAGGGGGTGTCTTACCGGTGACCGATGAACGCATGACTCGGTTCTGGATCACTTTGGAACAAGGTGTCCAATTTGTCCTTCTCTGCGAAGAAAAAATGCAGGGCGGAGAAATCTTTGTACCTAAAATTCCCAGCATGCGCATCACCGATCTGGCAAAAGCAATCGCTCCAGAGTGCCGTCTTGAATCTGTTGGCATTCGCCCCGGTGAAAAATTGCATGAAACCTTGATCAGCGAAGACGATGCTCGTGACACAGTGGATGTCGGCGACTATTTTGTCGTTCTGCCCCACACCGACTGGTATCCACCCGAACGCGTTCCCGAAGGAAAAAGACTTCCCGAAGGCTTCGTTTACCGAAGCGATGTGAACGAAGATATGATCTCCATCGACGGTTTGAAAAAAATCCTGGACCTATAAGATGACTGAGGAAACAGATACAAAAAAAGAACTCGCATTGCACGGAGGGAAACCGGTACGTTCTCAGCTTTTACCTTACGGACGCCAGTTCATTACTGATGAGGATATCAATGCGGTCTGCGAAGTACTACGCTCGAACTGGTTGACGACTGGCCCAAAGATCGATGAATTTGAATCTTTATTCGCACAAGCCGTCGGTTCAAAATACGCTGTCGCTGTCAGTAGTGGAACTGCCGCTCTGCATTTAGCTCTGATTGCCGGAGACATCGGTCCGGGAGACGAAGTCATCACCTCTCCCATCACCTTTGTGGCGACAGCCAACTGCATCTGCTACCAGGGCGCCACTCCCGTTTTCGTTGATGTGGAACCAGATACGCTGAATATCGACCCTGCAAAAATTGAAGAGGCCATAACTCCAAGAACTCGTGCCATCATTGCCGTCGATTATGCAGGGCATCCTTGCGATCTCGAACCCATCATGGCCCTTTGTAAAAAACATTCCCTGCTCCTCATTCAGGACTCTGCACACGCCTTGGGAGCCCATTATCAGGGTAAACCCGTTGGCTCACTTGCCGACGTCACGGCATTCAGCCTGCACCCTGTAAAGCACATCACCACTGGGGAAGGTGGCATGGCAACCACCAACAATGAAGAATTAGCTCAACGCCTAAAAAGATTCCGTAATCATGGGCTTACATCCGACCATCGACAAAGGCAAAAGTCTGGAGCTTGGCATTACGACATGGAAGAGCTGGGCTACAATTACCGACTCACAGAGCTGAACGGGACACTGGGAATTTCTCAACTTGAAAAACTTCCAAAACTAGTTGCAAGACGTCAGGAAATCGTTGCGCAATATGAATCTGCTTTCAGCAAAATCACCGAAATTGATCTGCCCATATGTCGCACTGATTGCAACTCTTCCTGGCATTTATACGTTCCTCAACTAAACCTCGATCAATTAACTGCCGACCGAGACCTGATCTTCCAAGCCATGCGTGCTGAAAATATTGGAGCAAACGTGCATTACGCCCCCGTCCCCTGGTTCTCCTATTACCAAAAAAGAGGATACCAAAAGGGCAATTGGCCCGTTGCTGAAACCGCTTTTCAAAGAATTCTAAGTCTTCCACTTTGGCCTGGGATGAACACTGACGACGTTCAGGATGTGGCTAGAGCACTGGAAAAGGTGATTTCAGCGTTTAAAAAATGACATCTCCCCTTGTCGTTGTTCGAGCCGACTCTTCCTTGATCCTCGGAGCGGGACATATCATGCGGTGCATGACTCTCGCCGAAGAAATCCGTCAATTTGGTGCGCGGGTAATATTTGTTTGCAGGGAACTCCCCGGCTCGGCCTCGCTCTGGCTGGCTCGTAAAAACTGGGAAGTTCTCTGGTTGCCCTATCACCCGGAAGCACCATCACACGAACCCGTTCAAGAGTTTTTAGATGTTTTAAAAAACCTGGATCAAGTGCCCGACTGGTTGATCGTCGACCATTACAATATCGACCGGCAATGGGAAAGTGCTGTGCTCGATTCGGTCAAACAAATCATGGTCATCGACGATCTGGCCAATCGACCTCACCATTGCGATTTGCTACTGGATCTCACTCTAAATCGTAAGTATCAAGATTACGAAAATCTGATTCCAGCTCATTGCAAACCTCTATTGGGAACAGATTTTGCCCTTCTGAGACGCCAATTTGCCACTGCACGACCATCGGCCCTGACAAATTTACAGCAAACTCAAAAAACCAAACGTATTCTGATAGGGTTTGGTGGAACCGATAACAAAAATACCGCCGGATTAACTCTGGACGCACTGTCGAATATAGAAGCAGAAATCGACGTCCTTGTGGGCTCAAACTCCCCCAATCTATCAGCTCTCAGAACATGTGCCAAAAAGAAGGGATCCATCCACCTTCACACAGATGTTGATGACGTTTCCACTTTGATGGCAAACGCCAGCATAGCCCTGGGAGCAGGCGGTGGAACTTCCTGGGAACGTTGTTGTATGGGATTGCCCAGTCTACTCATTCAAACAGCAGACAATCAAGAGTTCCTGGTTCGCGCCTTGGCACAAGCAGGGGGAGCCCGCTTTATCGGGACATCAGAAGACCTGAGCGTAGAAACATTGGCGGAAGAAGTATCTTATTTAATAGATAATCACACACTTCGGGAGCAAATGGGGAAAACAGCCGCCCTACTCTGCGACGGGCTTGGCGCGGGAAGAACACTCTGCGAACTATTTCCTCTTGCGGCGAAAGATGGAAGACGAGTAGGATTGAGACGGGTCACGGAAGAAGATATGAAATTGTTATTCGATTGGCAAAATCATCCCGATACTCGACGTTTTTCCTTTCGGACACAAGTGCCCGGATGGGAAGAACATCAAGCTTGGTTTCGAGATCGATTGAACAATCCAATCAATCCTTTTCACATCATCATGCACGACGAAACTCCGGCAGGGGTTGTGCGTCTGGATTATAAAAAAATGGAAGCTTCCTTCCCCTTGTATGAAATTTCCATTTACATTGCTCCAGAAAAATACAATCGAGGCTTGGGCAAAAATACCTTGAAACTCATCAGGATGACTCTGCCTCAAAGTATATTTTTTGCACAAGTCCTAAAGCAAAACACAACATCGATACGATTATTTGAAGGTTCTGGATTTAAACAAGAGTCCGATGGTTATTACCAACGTCCATCTTGAATTCGCAACTCATAAATTCATAAATGTAATATGTCATCACCTGAAATACGAATTGCAGGAAGAAGTATCGGCCCCAATCATCCGCCTTATATCATCGCCGAGTTATCCGGCAATCATAACGGCGATCTCAACCGCGCTCTCCAGATGATGGAACTTGCGAAAACCGCAGGGGCCGATGCCATCAAACTTCAAACCTATACGGCTGACACTATCACCATAGACCACGATGCACCTGAATTTCGCATCAAGGGTGGCTTATGGGATGGTCGAACTTTGTACGAGCTTTATCAGGAAGCCCATACTCCATGGGAATGGCACGCAACACTCTTCGAAAAAGGGCGAGAACTGGACATCCCCGTTTTCAGCTCTCCTTTCGATAAAACCGCCGTTTCTTTTTTGGAAGAGTTACAAGCCCCCGCATACAAAGTAGCATCCTTCGAATTGGTCGATTTGCCTCTAATCCAGAAAATAGCCAGAACAGGAAAGCCCATGATCCTTTCCACAGGTCTCGCAAATTTAGAAGAAATCACCGAGGCTCTGGAAACCGCCCGTACCGAGAACTGTGACGAAATCGCCATCCTTCACTGCATCAGTAGCTACCCTGCGCCATTGGCAGAAGCAAATTTAAAAACAGTAGCTGATTTAACAAAGCGATTCAATGTCCCCTCAGGGTTGTCGGACCATACAATGGGAACTCTGTCTGCAACAACTGCAATCGCGTGCGGCGCATCCATTATAGAAAAACATTTCACCGATGACCGATCAATAAAAGGTCCCGACAGTGCCTTTTCGGCGGAACCCTCTGAGCTGGCTCAGTTATGCCGGGATTGCAAGACCGTTTGGGAATCTCTTGGCACTGCCAATTATGACCTCAAGCCCAGTGAACGCGGGAATCTGGCATTTCGGAGATCATTATATGTTGTAGCAGATATAAAAAAGGGAGAGCGGTTTTCAAGCGAAAATACCAGAAGTATCCGTCCAAATTCGGGACTGCCTCCAAAACATATGAACGATATTTTAGGGAAACGCGCCGGACAAGACATTTTACGCGGGACCCCACTTTCATGGTCCCTAATTACCGACTGATCGCATAAACCATCGCATTTTAAAGAGCAGAAATTTTAAGAAATAAAATATCGCCCTAGAAAAATCAAACAGCTGAGTGAATCTCAAAGAACAAACATTCACAAAATTGCAATCGGCAATCCAGCAAAGGTGAGACCATGTTCAAGGAAAAAAAAGTAGCTGTCGTCATCCCGGCTCACAATGAAGAGAAATTGATTCTCCGCACTTTGGAATCGATTCCCGAATGGGTCGATTTCATTCTGGTCGTCGATGATTTGAGCGGTGATCGCACGGCAGAAGTGATTCGCACCCAAGCCGAGAAGGATTCACGAGTCCGCCTCATTCAGCATGAAAAAAATCGTGGCGTCGGCGGTGCCATTGCAACGGGCTACAAAGCCTGCCTCGATATTGACTGCCATATCGCCGTAGTAATGGCTGGCGACGCACAAATGGACCCCGCCGATTTGCCCACAGTGGTGGGACCTGTGGCCGAAGAAAATGTAGATTACGTCAAAGGCAATCGCCTGTTCCATCGCGACGCATGGAAGGTGATCCCTCGGACCCGATTCATAGGAAACGCCATACTGTCTCTACTGACAAAAATCGCCAGTGGATACTGGCACGTCGCAGACTCTCAATGCGGCTACACCGCTATTTCTCGACGCGCACTGGAGCGAGTCGATCTCGACTCTATGTTCCCGCGCTATGGAATGCCAAACGACCTGCTCGTTGAACTGAATATCTGCAATTGCAGTGTCCGCGATGTTCCCGTACGCCCGGTTTACGATATCGGTGAAGTCTCCGAAATAAATATCCCGCGTGTGGTCTTCACTATTTCCAGATTATTGATCTCGAGATTTTTTGTACGGCTGTTTGAAAAATATATCATTCAGGATTTTCATCCCCTCGTGTTCTTTTATAGCCTCGGACTCATAGCATTTCCTTCGGGGCTGATAACGGGAATCTATCTTTTTTTCTATCGCATCATCTCCGGGCCCGTCTCCGTCACCAGTGCCTTGTTCTCCATTTTCCTCATCATCACCGGATTGCAGTTCCTGTTATTTGCAATGTGGTTTGATATGGAAAACAACAAAAGTCTCAAAGGATGAGCGCACAAACAGGCAAACCATCCCACCCTTTAATAGGGATCAAATCTTGACTTAATATAAATCAGCCTAAAAAGATTCCCGATGGCTAGAGATCGAGGTAGCGGTAAATTGAGATCAGTGTGGAGGGGTCTTGAATTTCGGAGTTGTTTGCCATGCGCCGGATCTGTTCTCTATCAAACAAACGCATTTCGCCATGCCCCATCTCCTCAGCAATATAGGGCCGCAAACGCTTGCAATCTCTGGCGGCGTACAAGCGAATACGCGCGCAGAAGATGCCGCCATCGGGGACAATGTATCCCAGCGGGACAATGTTTTTTTCTTCGCAATGAAAACCCGTTTCTTCTTCCAGTTCGCGGACGACAGAGGTTTCGTTCTTTTCGCCTTCGTCGACAAACCCGCGCGGAATCTCCCACAGCCATTCGCCAACGGGATGCCTGTAAACTTGTATCATCGCAATTTCCCTATCAATTTCAGGCAAAATTGCAACCCCCGTCACCTTATTCGAAGTCTGCACCTTGGGCTTAACAACCAGGAACCGAGGGACTTCATTGTCCTTTTGATCTTTAATGTGATCGTAGAAAACATCGAACACGACATTGTCTGCAATGCGAGTCCGCGACTTGCATTCGAAGGGGATAGGGTGATTCAGGGAACGGTCTGTTTCCATTTTATTGATCCGCGAGGGTTTCCTGATACCAGCGATAGGTTTTGAGTAGTCCTTCTTCCAGCTTTGTTTTAGCCTTCCACCCCAATTCGTGGATACGCGAAGAATCCACCAGTCTCCGGGGATTTCCATCGGGCTTGCTCGTATCGAACAGCAACTTGCCTTTGAACTCTGTGATCTTCGCAATGTGCTGAGCCAACTGCTTGATCGAGGTCTCGCGTCCGGTGCCAATATTGATGACCTCCGGCGCATTGTATTTTCGCATGAGGAACAAACAGGCGTCGGCCAAATCGTCTGCGTACAAAAATTCCCGCTTGGGTTTGCCCGTGCCCCATAGGGATACCTCTGCAGAGCCCTGCATTTTAGCGGCGTGAAATTTCCCGATCAAGGCCGCAAGGACGTGTCCGTTCTCGTCGAAGTGATCGTTCATCCCATACGTGTTGGCTGGAATAGCGGAGATAAAATTACACCCGTACTGACGACGGTATGATTGACACATATTGATTCCCGACAATTTCGCGAGACCGTAAGGCTCGTTGGTCGGTTCCATGAGGCCCGTCATCAGGCTGTCTTCGCGCATCGGCTGGCGGGTTTTCTTTGGGAAGACGCAGGAGCTTGCGAGGAAAAATAGTTTCTTGATTTTCTGTTGCCAAGCCGAGTGGATGATGTTGCTTTGGATCATCATGTTCTGATAAATGAACTCGGCGGGATAAGTATTGTTCGCGTGAATACCGCCCACACGCGCGGCGGCGAGGAATACATAGTCCGGTTTCTCCTTCGCAAAAAACCGTTCGACCTTTGCCTGCTGGGTCAAATCAAGGGCCTTGTGGGTTTTAGCAATGATATTCGTGTAACCACGTTTTTTCAAAGCCCTGGAAATGGCAGAACCGATCATTCCATTGTTCCCGGCGACATAAATTTTAGATTTTTTATTCATAGGATAAGAGTCTCGTTGTTAAAAATAAGAATCACTTCAGAATTTTCGACGGGCAAGAACTGTTTTATCTTTACGTCATTGCGAGCGTCAGCGTGGCAATCCATTAGACTTACAATTCTGCTCTCCCCTTTTACATTCTTTCAGCAATCCTCGTTCAAACATATTTTGTAGTTCTAATTGATTTGTAGAACATTGGATTGCCACACCGCCTCCAGCGGTTCGCAATGACGATTGAATAGCTCGTTATTTGCAAACACCCTAGGGAACCAGGTCTTCTTTCCGGGGCTTTCCAATTTGCATAGAACGATCTGTTGCCTGGCTCTATTCACCGCAGGCGAGGACTGCCTGAAAATTTCCAAACCTTTCAAATCGTCATTCAGAATCCTTCGCTCTGCTTTGGGTGACATTCACTGGCTTCATAAACTTGCCATTATACCGCCTCATGCCTATCTGGAGGGTTGCCGTCTTATTCCACTTCGTTGAGCAATTTGCAGAGGGCGTGGATTTTTTCTTCTTCGAGATCGGGGAAATTACCTATGTAAAATGCAAAGAAATGGATGTGCTCTGTTTGGGGATAGTTTTTATATTCGCCCTCGGGGACGATTCCTTTCAAATAAGGCTGGCGCAGTTGGTTACCTCCACCTGCGCTCCCACGCCGATACTCTACTTTTGCTGATTTCAGTGCCGCCATGACGCGTTCGCAAAACTCGAGATCGGGCTTTTTGAGGACCAGGTTGAAGGCGTAGTTGCAACTGCCTTCGAGTTCGAAGTCGGTGTAAAATTTTTCGGGGTCGAGTCCTTCGAGGAAAAGTTTGAAATGCCTAAAACGTTTTTTATTATTAGAGTCGAGTCTCTTGAGTTGCTTCCGGCCTATGACGGCTCCGATTTCGGTGTTTCTCATATTGAATGCGGGGAAGGCAAATATGAACTCGGGATTGACGCCGGGGTTTTCATCAAGATACTTTTGCTTTAAGGACTCGTCGGTCACTTCGCGGACCATGCCATGGGAACGGTACATGCGTGCGATTTGATAGATACGTTCATCGTTGGTGCAAACCATGCCGCCTTCGATGGTGCTCATGTGATGTGCAAAATAATATGAAAAGTTGGAAACCAATCCCAGCGAGCCTAGCTTTTGGCCTTTGTGGGTTGCGCCGTGAGATTCGCACACGTCTTCTATGAGGGGGATGTTTCGCTTCTTCAATTCTTCGAGCAGTTTATCGGAAAGACCGTTGAAGCCCTGGGCATGGGTCAAAAAGACTGCTCGTGTTTCATTTGTCAGTTTTTTCAGGACCTGATCTTCGTCCATTGACAAGGTTTTGGGATTGATGTCTACGAAGACGGGACGACAGCCATGTTGTAATACAGAAGCGACGTCGGAAATCCATGTCAGTGCTGGCACGATGATCTCGCCAGTACCGAATACTTCTTTGATCGCGGCAATGGTGATGAAGTTAGCTGAGGCTCCAGAGTTTACAAAAACACTGTGTTTGACACCGACCCATTCGGACCATTCGCGCTCGAATTCACGTACGTTTTTATTTTGGGTCAGGATAGGGTCGCTTTGCAAAAATTCGATGACGGCATCCAAGTCTTGTTTTGGGATGTTGTTGGTCATCAGGGGCCAGTTCAGTTCCATAGTCTCCTCGTTATTTTTCTGAGAAATATTTTTTTGCCGCCTCTAATCGCTCGGGGGTCCCGATGTCATAGAGAGGCTCTTCAACGCTGAATCCATACATCCCCTTTTTTGCAAATTTTGGAAAGATGTCGTATTCCAGCGAAAGTTTTTTATTGGGCTCGATACTTTTTAAAGCGTCTTTGGAAAATAAATAAATCCCGGCATTGACTCGTCCTGCTGATTGAGCTGACTTTTCGTCAAAGCTTGTTATTTCCTGATCGGCGTTTAGGCTGATAGACCCGTAGTCGCCAGCGTCATCTATTTGTGTCAAAGCCGCCGCTAACACGGCATTTTTTTCAACAAAAGAATCGTAAAAAGCGTTTAAAGGAACGTTGCAAAAAGAGTCACCATTGAGGACGAGGAAAGGATCACTTTTTATATGGGCTTCTGCATTTTTTACGGCACCAGCTGTTCCCAAGGGCGTTCCTTCGACAGAAAAAATGTAAGATTTCTCACTGCCTTCTTCGTTTTTATAATAATGCTCGATGAATTCACTTTTGTAGCCTGAGCAGAGGATGAATCTGCATATCCCGCTTGCATGCAGGTAGTCGATGATGAGATCGAGAAAGGGGCGCCCCTCGATTTCGGCCATGGGTTTGGGACGGTCTTTGACGGTCTGGGCGAGGCGGGTTCCTAAACCTCCGCACAACACAACGGCATCAATCTGGCGGAGTGGATGGTTTGTCATTTAGTCAGAAATGATCGGGCGTGATATCGGGCTGGTAAACTACGATTTGGGAACCGCTGTTCTCCAGTTCGACGGGAATGCACAATAGCTTGTTCAGCTTTTCTTCGATCTTAGGCTGATCCTCGGGTCGGGCAAATATCAACATGAATCCCCCTCCGCCTGCACCGAGTAATTTCCCACCCAATGCTCCTGCGGACATCGCGCTGGAATAGATTTCATCAATCTGCGGGGAGGACACGCTACTGCTCAGTTCTCTTTTCAACTTCCAGGATTCATCGAGTAATTTTCCAAACCGGGTCAGAGAATCTTCGCTCGAAAGAATTTCCATGGCGTGATCCACCATTTCCCGCATGGCCTTCAATTCTTTATTTTTATTTGGGATATTATCAATTTTAGTTTTTGCTATGTCTGTGGCGTAGCGAGAAATTCCGGTGAAAAAAAGCATCAAGTGACTTTGAAATGAGTCCAGGCGTGGCTTGGTCAGGGTCACAGGTGTCTGCTGAAATTTGCCATCATCTATAAACTCAATTTTATTGAATCCACCCAAAGCCGCTGAAATTTGATCTTGTGACCCCACGTGTTCCGCCAACACATTGCGCTCTATGTGAATCGCTTCTTTTGC
>JAJDBG010000110.1 GCA_029261475.1 Nitrospinaceae bacterium | reverse complement strand
CTTCAGAGCTACCTTCCATTTCTCCAATATTGCCACCAGCATCGTCTTCACCAAGGTCGTCAATATCTTCAAGAGAATCAAAATCTTCTATTGCGTCTTCAGCCATAACGCTATCCTTCCCTTTTGATGGTTTCTGTTATTTGTATGCTTTTGCTCCCTCGGGATACACCTGGAAAACCTTTGAATTTTGGGATTCCTTCTACTTTCATGGTGAGTGGATCGGTCACATCGTTGCCCAGCATAAGGGTATCGCCTGGTTTCCAGTTTAAAATTTGAGCGGGATGTACTTGTTTGGTTCCTAATTCGACGACAATTTTTGCTTCTGTACTCATCAACTCAGATCGCAGTCGTCGGACCCAAACTTGATCGACTTCCATTTCTTCGGATTGGAATTGGGCTTTCAACTTTGGAATGACGGGTTCTATCGCGGCATAAGGCAAACAGATGGTAATGGAACCCGAAATGGTTTCCATCTCTATTTCAAAAAGGATGACCAAAACAATGTCGGTTGGCGGCACAATGGCGGCAAATTGGGGGTTTACTTCTGATCGAACGTAGTTGGTTGAGACGGGGTGCACGGGTTTCCATGCTTTTTCCCAATCTTCCAAGGCGTTTAACACTACGTTTTTGGTCATTCTAATTTCGATGGAGCTGAAGTCTCGTCCAGTTATTTTTGCTTCCTGGGAACCGCTTCCGCCAAAAAATGTATCGACGATGGCAAAAACCAGTTTGCTTTCAATGATCATGAGTCCATGTCCACGCAGGGGCTCCATTCGAAAGATATGGAGACTGGAAGGAACGGGGAGAGATCTTAGAAATTCGCCAAACTTTACAGTGTCGGTTGATACGGTGCTAACATCGGCGGATCTTCTCATCAAAGTTGAAAATGTATTCCTGAACAGTCTGGAAAACATTTGATTGATGATGTCCAGCGTGGGTAAACGACCACGGATGATTTTTTCCTGGCTGGTCAGGTCGTAGGGAACAACTCCAGAGACTTCTTCCGGCTCGTCAGATTCGGTATCGACGTCGCCTTCGTTAACGCCTCTTAGTAGTGCGTCTACTTCGGACTGGGATAGTACTTCGCTCATGATGGCTTGATATTATTCTCCAGCAGGTTTTTGCTGGCAGATAAATTTAATCTATCAGGGCACTCTCGGTGCTACTTCTACTTAATGTAGAGGCCCTATTTTTTACAGCGTGAACTCTTCTCTAAAATATATAGGGCGATCCAAAAGGATTACCCGTTTACTGGATGATGAATTCTGTGAAGTAAGCGTCTTTAATATGCCCCAAAGCCAAAAACCGGTTGACTCGCGTAGTGATTTCATCTTTAAGGCGAAACTTTCCTTGGACCGAGTAGACATCTTCAAAGGTTTTACTGCTCAATAAAACCAAAATGGAATCGGTTATCTTCTGTGCATTTTGTTTGATTTCGGTATGAACTGGAGGCGAGCTGAGTTCTAAGGAAATGGTTACCTTGAGGAAACGTTTGCCCCCACTTCCGGCTAAATTGACAATGAAGGGGTCCAGTGAAAACATGACACCCAAATTGGGCGAGACATCCTCTTCTTCAGATGCAGGTAGAGCACTTTCTCCTTCTTTTGGAGTTTCTCCTGCGGGAGTCGTTTGATCAGCCGTTTGTTCTTCACCAGGAGCGGCTTTAATAAAATTCGTGTAAGCGTACCAGCCACCTCCCCCTAATACAGCAAGGGCGACGATGCCACCCAGGACCTTCATCATGGGGGATTTCGGAGCGGCAGTTTCCTCTGCCGCTGCTTCTAGTTCATCCAGTATTTCTTGGTCTTCTGCCATTTTTTCCTCTGCTCAACTAAATAAAAAAAAGTAAAGCAATTCTAGTGCCATTACTTAATTGTAGTGTCCTGTCGTAGACATAAGTACTTTTAAAGTAAGAACTATTTAAGAGCTTTACCTCTTGAGTAGATAATTGAGTCGGATGAGAGCGTCAAAGTTTAACAATTTATTGACGTCATATTCTAACATAGTGAGTAACTAAAAACTATTCAATTACTTAACGTCATTTCAGGATAATTTCTGAGTAAAATTATGGCTTTGTTTTATTTTTAGGCATCTTTACCTGAAGTTGCCTGTTTGAGATGCATAAATTCAAACAGTTGAGTGACGCATTCCAATCCCATCGCTATTAAATACCCTAACAACCCCTTTAAATATAAAAGGTTATATGTTTTGTTGAGAAAAATTGTTTTATTTTGAGCTAATGGTACGAGCCTTGAAACTGTTGAACTGAAAGCCTGATTTTTACAGGCACAATGTTGTCGGTTGTGGAGTCATCACCGCATTGATGGGATTCTGATTTTTTTCTAGTTCGTCAGAATACATGGCAGTTCAATTTTTTTATCTTTAAAGAATGGGGTTTCGTATGCTATCTGGGAAATGTTTAAAAAAAATTTCTTTAATGACCGTTTTTTTAATATTCTCATTGGCGGCTCCGGCGCATGCAGAGGAGGTCGCTAAGATCAATTTTGCGGATACGGCGTGGATCATGGTTTCTTCAGCACTGGTTATGCTGATGCTTCCCGGACTGGCCTTGTTTTATGGTGGCATGGTGCGTCGAAAAAACGTGCTTTCGACAATCATGCAGAGCTTTGTTCCGCTTGGAGTCATTACGATTCAATGGGTATTTTTTGGTTATTCCCTGGCATTCGGTGAAGACATTGGAAACTTTGTGGGAGGGTTGGACAAGGCCTTCTTGTCGGGCATGGATATGCACACGGTCGAAGGAACGATTCCGGCTTTTCTTTTTTGTATGTTCCAGTTGATGTTTGCCATTATTACGGTGGCCTTGATCAGCGGAGGCATTGCAGAGAGGATCGATTTCAAAGCTTATGTTGTTTTTATAGTTGTTTGGTCTACGGTGGTTTACGATCCTATCTGCCATTGGGTTTGGGGAGGCGGATGGTTAGCAGATATGGGGGCTCTTGATTTTGCAGGCGGGACGGTTGTGCATATTTCCTCTGGTGTTGCCGCATTGGCCGCTGCTTTAGCATTGAAGACGCGCAAAGGATTTCCCGGCAGATTGATGATCCCTCACAGCCTTCCCTTTACTTTGTTGGGAGCGGGACTCTTATGGTTTGGATGGTTCGGCTTTAATGCCGGAAGTGCGCTTGGTGCAAACGAATCGGCTGTTTTAGCATTCACAAATACTCAGATTGCGACAGGTGCGGGTATGTTGGGATGGATGGCGATTGAATATTTTAAAATGGGTAAAGCCAGTGCTTTGGGTGCGGCTTCCGGTGTGGTTGCTGGTTTGGTAGCCATCACTCCTGCGGCAGGGTTTGTCGAACCTTTATGGGCGATGATGATAGGCTTTTTTGCCGGTCTCATATGTTATTGTGCGGTCATTGTTAAAATGAGATTGGGGTACGACGATTCTCTGGATGCTTTTGGCATTCATGGTGTGGGTGGTATGTGGGGTGCTCTGGCGACAGGGTTATTCGTAACGGTTGGCGGTACTGGAATGTTGGCTGGTAATTTTTCGCAAGTGGGTGTGCAGGTCATAGGAATCGTGGCGGCGGCGGCTTATTCATTTGTGGTTACCTATGGTCTTGTTTTGCTGATAGAGAAGACGATGGGATTTCGCGTAGATGAGGAAGCTGAGGAGATGGGATTGGATAACTCTCAGCATGGCGAGACGGGTTACAACCTGGTTTAATTACTCAATGTAGTATCTTGCCGGATTGAAGGTTTAGTTTGAAAAGTAAATTCAATTTCGATCTTAATAATTTTTATTTTCTTTAACAGGATATTTTTTTAAGAAACCTTATTGTTCTTGCGCTACAAAACTGGGTGGTTTTTTGAGTTCGCAAAAGGACTGACATTTTTCAGGAGGAGAGCTGGCTTATGAAAAAGTTTTTTGGAGTGGGTGTTTTAGCGGTGTCTTTAATGGTTCAGGTTGGAGGCCTTGGGGTGGCTTCAGCTGAATCTGCTTTGGAAGTTTTAAAGGATATTGAAATCCATGGTTTTGCTTCAACTTCCTACAATTATAATTTCAATAATCCCGTAACGAATGCTAACGGCAATTCTAGGAACCGGATTTATGATCGAGATTCCAATACCTTTAAATTTGACAGTGGGGAAATTGTTTTCGTCAAGGAAACTCCCAACATTGGAGATATTGGATTTAGAACAGATTTGAATTTCGGTAACAGCGTACCGGCTGTGAACGCCGCTAATGGTCTGACGGGTGCGGGTGTTGGACTGAGAGACGATTTTGATGTTCAGCAAGGCTATATTTCCTATAACGCACCTATTGGAAAAGGCTTGCAAATTGACATGGGTAAATTCATCACTCATGTAGGAGCTGAGGTGATCGAAGGTCACGATGGATACAATTATAATTTTTCAAGGTCGTTCATGTTTGGTTTTGGTGGGCCTTTTGTGCACACGGGTGTTCGTGCTGGTTATTCTATCAGCGATGATCTTTCGTTTTTATTCATGGTTGCAAACGATGCGCTTGGTGCCGATGTCGATGGCAATAACGGTAAGGGCTATGGCGCTCAAGTGGGTTACAGTCCGAGGGACGATGTGTCCGTTATTTTGAACTGGGTTGGCGGAAATAGAAATATTGGAGTCAATAACAATTCATGGTTGAGCCTATGGGATATGGTTGTGGACGTGAGTTTGACTGAGAAAACCTTGCTTCAGGTCAATGTTGATTACGGTACTCAAGCTGGAAATTCCGCTGTCGTGACAGGTGGTGATGCCAATTGGTGGGGCGTTTCTACAATCGTGCGTCACGATTACAATAAGTGTTTTTCGATCAATGCCAGAGCCGAATATTTCAGCGATGAAGACGGTACGCAGACCACTGTTGGTGGGGTGAACAATCGGACTTCTGGACAGAAATTATGGGAGTTTACCATCACCCCAGAATTTAGAATCAAGCAGAACCTTGTAGTTCGGTTTGAATATCGGCACGACGAGTCCACTCGTTTTGCATTCAATGACACCAATAACAATGCGCTGAATTCTTCTCAAGATACTTTGGCGGCAAATGCATTGTTTCATTTCTAAGTATCATATTTAAATATCAGAAGTGCAAAACGGCGGGACGATTTTTCGTCCCGCCGTTGTTGTTTGCAAACAAATCATCCTCTTTATTTACTCTTCCCCCAATACCTCGTACAATATTTACTCTGAAAAACAACTCATTTTCCCCTATATAATTTGATGCTGACTCTGGAACAAAATGCGACGATTTATTTGATGTTTTTGAACGGGCTCCTTTTTCTAGGACTCAATTTCATTGCTTGGTCGACGATACATATCGGTCCACGTGGTTCCAAAAGAATTGGCTACGTTCTCATTATTTCTGCTTTACTTGTATTTGTGGTGCAGGAAGAATACAGCACTTTGGTGAGCCTGCAATTTCCTCCCGGAAAAATTAAGGAAATTTTGTTAGTTGGATTTTGCGCCCCGGTATTTTTTATTTCTCTTTTGTATTACAGGGTGAGGCGCGGGTTGATGGAAAAGAAATCTACGGAAAAACTTTTTACAAATAAGGATGGAAATGAAGATCGTTGATTTGAGAAGCGACACTATTACGCATCCGACTGAAGAAATGCGGTCAGCCTTGGCGAGCGCAAAAGTGGGTGACGATGTTTTTGGGGAAGATCCTACGGTCATCGCATTGGAGAAAAAATCCGCAGAGCTTACGGGGAAAGAGGCCGGGCTGTTTGTTCCCAGTGGAACAATGGGGAACCTTGTGAGCCTGCTTTCTCATTGCCCGCGTGGCGGCGAGATGATCCTTGGTGATCAAAGCCATATTTTTTTGAACGAAGTAGGGGGAGCCTCGGCCTTGGGAGGGATTCATCCTCGTATTGTAGCGAATCAGTCCGATGGAACCATCGATCTTATGGAATTGGAGCAAGCCATTCGACCGGAAGATTTGCACTATCCGCCGACATCTTTGATTGCATTGGAAAACACACATAATTATTGTCAAGGGACACCACTGACACCGGAGTATAGCCAGCGTGTTGGAACCTTGGCACGAAAGTACGGACTGGCTCTTCATTTGGACGGAGCCAGGTTGTTCAATGCCGCAATAGCCTTGAAGGTGCCCGCTGAAGAATTGACTGCGCCATTCGATTCGGTCATGTTCTGTCTTTCAAAAGGATTGTCTGCGCCAGTGGGTTCTTTGGTTTGTGGAAGTGGCGAGTTTATCAAACGGGCGAGAAAATACAGAAAAATGGTGGGCGGTGGAATGCGTCAGGTAGGTGTATTGGCATCCGCAGGATTTGTGGCTTTAGAAACGATGGTGGAACGCTTGGCAGAAGATCATTCCAATGCACAGGCATTTGCCTTGGGAATCAGCCGTATTCCGGAAATCGAGATAGATCCAAAATCTATAAAGACAAACATTGTTTTTTTCAAGCTCAAACAATCCCGTCTTAGCTCGCAAATATTTTTGCGTAAAACCGAAGAAAAAGGCCTACGAATTTTGATGATCGATGAGGGAGTTTTCCGTGCCGTTTTTCATAGGGAAATTTCTAAAGAACAGGCAGAAGAAGCAATTCAGGGAATAAAGGACGCTTTTGTTTGACAGTCTTACTTCTTTAGAGATAGAATAAACGTTTTTCCCATTAATTTGTATATATAAGGCCATATTATGAAAATGCAAGAAACCCTTGAGTTGGTAAAAGACGCTCAGGACGTTGTTAAAAGCCGTTATTTGCTTTGTATTTTGGTTGCACAGAGAATTCATCAGCTCGAAAAAGGTGCTCAGGCTACGATTGAAGTTGATGAAGCAGAGTACTCTTCTCCTAAAACTTTTTTTGAATTGTCCCTGCGAGAAATCAACGAAGGTAATATGGACTTGGAACAAGTAGAAGAGGGAGCATAAGTCCTGCCGGAATATGCTTCCCTCTTTATGAAATAAGGGCGGGCTTTCGCTTGTCTTTTCTCCCCATGCAAAACTCCTCAAATTAGCCAAAATTATTTTCAGCAGAAAGATTTTTTTATGCGCTTTCAGGTTTCCGCGGAAGTAGGTTTGTAAAATAAATTTAGCTGGTGATGATTCTCCCGGTCCAGGTGGCGGCAGGGTATGCTAAAATACGCCCATCATGGATGAATCAATGAATGAAAGCAAAGATCTAGTTTCGCGTCCTTCTATCGAATCGCCTTTGGTTCGACCCCTTTTGGAAGAATCACAAGAGTGGGTGATTGAAGTTTACAGAAGACGGATGCTTGTTAAAATTTCCGCTTGGCTGGATGAGCATTTAGGTCCAGGCAGAGGCCGAAAGTCTCTCCTTCCACGCGTTCTTTTGGACGCTAATCCTGTTCCATTCAGACAAAGTCTTCAAGAGAAGGTTTTCCCTACCCCTCGAGCTATCAGCGAGGATATTTTGAGTTTGGGCAATGGAAAAATAATTCTTGAATCCCCTTCAGGAACCGGAAAAACTACATTTTTACATCGTTTCGTTGAATCGCATTTGCTAGAAGAACCACATCCACTCTATCCCATCCCCGTTTATTTTCATCTAGGAAATCTTCCTGAAGGGGAGGGGTTCGGTCCCTTATTTGAAAAAATTTTTGAGAGCATTCGAGACGTCGTTTTGTCTGAAGCAGAAGAAGACCCTGATTTGGAATTGGATGAAGAAATTCTAATGGGGACCATTCGATCTCTGGCGCGACAAAGTAAATTAATGCTGGCATTGGATGGTTTGGATCAACTTCAATCTGACGACCGTTTCAGGATTTACTTTGAGACCTTTGTAGAAGATCAATCCTTCCGAAGCAATTTTGTGATTGTCACCGCCCGGAAGCTGGAACTGGGAGCCTTGGCTACAGATTCTATAGTTCAGAGAGGCAAAGACGGTGGGTTTCAAGTTAGTTTTCAAACTTTGGAAGAGAGTGACTGGAATGTTTTCATAGGAGAGGATGCGGTAAGAAATAAAAACTTGTCCGCACTCGCTCGATACTCACCCGAGTTTCTGGAAACGCCTTTGATCCTGAAAATGATCAAAGATCTGGGTGATTTGATCACTGAGGTAGGGACCCGAGGGCAAGTGTATAGCAAGTGGACTGAACTCCAGCGTACGTTGAACGGTGAAGATTTAGGTGACGCGGGAATACAGCAACTGAAAGAGCTTGCCTACGAGCAAGTGCTTTCCGGAGAATTTCAGCGTTACGAAGAAGGGGCCGAAGCAGGATTCAGCTGGAACGAATCGAAACTTCCATCCTTCTTCAAAGAAGAAGACACCGATTATCTGAAGTCATTCCTTCATAAGACTCCTTACCGATGGGAATATCGTCATCCGTCGTTTCAGGAATATTTTTCTGCATTGTGCCTTGCTGATGACTCTTCCTGGCAGAAGGTTGTTCGAGAAAATTGCAGAGATCTAAAATGGGAGGAGACGATCAAGTTTTTAGCGGGTATGGTTCCCGCAGACGAGTTGTTCGATATTCTTTTGGAGGAAGGTGCGATTTTTTTAGCTGGAAACTCCATTCGAGAAGCTCCTGGATTGAGTGAAGACCGGGCACTTCTGATTGGGCAATTATTAAAATACCAATGCAAAGAAGAATTCCCTCAATTTTCCAGATGTCGTTTGATCACGGTAGAAAATGTTTTAGAAAAGCACGATCCTGACGCGCTGAAAGCCTTGGTCCAACGACTGCTCAAACGCGAGCATCGTGACAGCCGTATTTTGTATTCGGTGGTGGAGCTACTTTTGGCCCTGCATAAAATCAACTGGCTTGATATCGTCGATACTCAAACTTTTGAAAAATTGAAAGCTGTACCCGAGCTTGAAGAATTTCTTTCAGAATGTTCCAGCTCGCCAGATGTGAATGCAAAGTCAATACGTCGTTGGGCAGAAATGGTCACCATCCCTGCTGGAAAATTTATTTATCAAGATGAAAAGGACCCCGAGGATCAAATTCATTTGAGCGAATACTCTATAATGAAGTTTCCCGTTACCAATGCTCTGTACAAGCAATTTGATCCAAACAGCCAGTTACGATTCCCGGAATATTCAAACGACCCCGATCAACCCGTTATCGGAATCAACTATTATGAGTCTGTCGTGTTTGCTCTTTGGCTGGGAATGCGCATACCTCTGGAGTTGGAATGGGAGAAAGCGGCACGTGGCGTAGACGGGCGAGATTACCCTTGGGGAGAAGCTGGGGGGTATCAGACAGGTTACACGAATACTTGCGATTTTACAGTCGGCCGCACCAACTCGGCAGAAGAATTTGAGCGAGGGATTTCACCTTATGGTTGTTATGATATGTCTGGGAATGTTTGGGAATGGTGTGCGCAAAGAGGGCCGTCTCGGCATACCACTCAAAAAACCGTTCGTGGTGGTTCCTGGTTCAACTATATGGTTTATTCGAAATGTGCATTCAGAAATACATTCAGCCCCGAAGAACGCCATCTTTCAGTAGGTTTGCGTTGTGTTTCTCAGGCCCCGACAGAAATAGATGAAGGGGATGAAGATGAATAGTGAACTGAAAAGCTGGTTTCAGTAGAATTAGAAACTATCATTTTATCAATGAGTTTAAGTCGCTCACCTATTGAAATCTTCCTTAAAATCATTATCATTAGACTTTGAGCTAAAGATTCGAGTTTGAATTCCGTTATGAAGAATTGGTATTCTCTCTTTAAATTTTTGGTTTGTCATAGGCAGGCATACCTTCAGATACAAACTTTGAGAGGAGTGATGATTCTTGGACATCGCTAAAAACGCAAAAAAATTCCTTTGTATTGACGATGATCGAACCGTACAGGTGATCGTCAAACAAATATTGAGCAAATCCTTTGGATCTCAGATTTTGGAGTGCCACCAAGCCGTTACTGGCGAGGAGGGGCTTGCCATGATCCACAACATGATGCCCGATATTATTCTTTGCGATATCCAAATGCCAGGAATAGACGGATTTGAAGTCTGCAAAAAAATTCGTCAAATTCAGCCTCATTGCGCCGTTATTTTGATGTCCGCTTACGATGCCGAAAGCGATAATGCCATCAAAGCGAGCGAAGTTGGGGCCGATGCCTACCTCTCGAAGCCATTAAAAAAGGGAGAATTGATATTCATTTCCAATTTTGTAATGCGAGTCGCTAATTTGAACGACGCGCTTTACGAGAAAAATTGTCAAATGGAAAATTCTCTCACTCAGCTCAAGAAATTTCATCAAAAGCTAGCTTCCCTGAACAATGAACTGATCTCCGACAAACGCAGACTGGGTGCCAGTTTGAAGGATATGACGGAGCTAAACAAACAGATGGAAGAGAAAAACTCCCAAATTTCTTCCATGGTAGAGGAGTTAGCAGACCGATCTGAGTCCACAGTTGGTCTGTTGGCGAGCATCATAGAACTCAATCAGTCGGGACATCGTGGCCATTCCGAAAGGGTTGCCGAGGCATCAGAATATATCGCAGAGAAGATGGGGTTGACGGACTATCAAATTCGCAACATTAAAACTGCCGCCAAATTACATGAGCTGGGCATCGTTGCACTCCCTTCGGTCGAGCAAAAGGAAGAAGCCGCAGATGAAGCAAAAGGACGAAATTTCTCGAACCATCCTCTCGTCGGGGAAATGCTACTCAAAGGTTTTCCTGGATTCGAATTGATAGCAGATATCATACGTCACTTGCATGAAAACGTAGATGGGTCTGGCTCGCCTGATGGTTTGTATGGTGACAGGATTCCGGTTGGAGCACGTATCATCTGTGCAACAAGCTATTATGACCATGTCAAGATGAGTAATCCTGGTCTCACTCCAGAGGAAGTCCTAAAGAAAATGGACGAAAAAGCGGGGATCATTTTTGATGAGACTGCGCTTGGATATCTCAATGAATTTGCAATCTCAAATGATTCTTCGGGTGAAGAGAAGACCATGGATTGCACCGTATTTACACTTGCTGATGGGATGGAACTGGCCTCGGATATATTCTCTTCGTCGGGGATCAATTTGCTTCGCAAGGGGACGATAGTCAGCGATGAAATATTGACGAAAATTTTAAAATTCCACAACGTGGATCCTATTGTGGGAACGATTAAAGTCAAACAGTAGTGAAACGTTCGAAAATCTTCTTGGTCATTCGCTGGTTTTAGGTCGTTGAAACGGTGAATAGCCTTGGGTAAAGTTATTAAATTCTATAGAGACACTCAATAGTATAGGCTTATGGATTTAGCATCACTTATAGGAATTATTGCTGGTATCGGCCTGGTTATTGGTTCGATTCTTATGAACAGTGGTTTGGACCTGTTTTGGTCCGCGCCCTCTGCGGCCATTGTTATTGGAGGCACAGGAGCCGCTATCATGATCGCCTTTCCATTGCCCGAAGTTCTTCGAGTCATTGCTTTGGCGTCCCGCGTTATGAAGATGAAAAAATCGGACAACTATAAATTGATTGAAATGATGGTTTCGATTTGTAACGTGGCGAGAAAAGGTGGTGTTTTAGCTATCGAATCCAAACTCAAAGAAGTCGATAACGAATTTTTGAAAAAAGGTTTGGAATTAACGGTAGATGGTAAAGATGAAGCGACTGTGAATGCTCTACTGAAGAGAGAAATCAAACAAATCTTAAAGTCGCATAAAGACGGTTGGGAAATATTCAACCAGGCCGGAGCTTTTGCTCCCGCATTCGGCATGATCGGTACCTTGATCGGTTTGATTCAGATGTTATCCGACCTTGCCGATGTTGGATCCGTTGGACCCAAAATGGCTATCGCCCTGATCACAACATTCTACGGTGCTGTGATGGCCAACCTTTTCTTTATACCAATGACCGTAAAGTTGAAAAGAAGGAGTGCCTCTGATACCTTGGAGATGAACCTTGTGTTGGAGGGTATTGGTTATATTCGGAAAGGGGTGAACCCCCGTTTTATGCAAGAAATTCTTGAAAACTACATTGATTCAGCAGTGGGCAAAACAGATAAAAAAGATGAAAAAGGCGGGGACAAAAAAGCCGCCAAAAAGAAAAAATAGTCATGGCTGAAGCTAAAAAAAAAGAGCCGCCTCCTGAAGAAGAAGAGGATGAAGAGGAAGAAGCCGAGGAGGTGTCCGAAGGTGCGCCGATGTGGATGGCGACGTTTGCCGACCTTGTAACACTCCTGATGGTTTTTTTCATCCTCCTTTTTGCTATGGGAACCATCGAGGATAATAAGTGGAAACTCATCAAGGAATCCTTGAAAGATGCATTGGGGCAAGATGAGATTCCCAAGGCAGGAATCCGGGAAGGGCTGGATGTTGTGAAAGATGCGGTGCTTGACGAGAAGACCGTTCACGCTGTCGATGAAGTGGGGGCGATGGTTGCCAAAGAAGTGGATGACATCGCGTCTGAAGTCGAAGAATTTGTTTATAAGAATAAGCTGGCAGGGCAGGTGGAAGTTTCCTCTGATGAGCGAGGTGCCATCATTACTCTTTCCGATACGGTTCTGTTTCCGGCGGGTAGAGCGCGCATGACCTTCACTGGAGCCGAGATAATCAAGGAAGTTTTTAGTTTGTTAAAACAGTTTGATTATGACGTTAAAATTGAAGGCCACACTGATAATATAGCTATAAAAACAGCACAGTTTCCTTCCAACTGGGAGCTTTCCGCCGGACGTGCGGCAGACGTTGCTCGTATGTTAGTGCAAGCTGGTTTTCCTCCCGAAAAGTTATCTATAGAAGGCTTTGCCCAATATCGTCCTAAAGTCCCCAATGACAGTGCAAAGGGACGTGGAACCAACTGGCGAATCGAAATCGTATATCAGCGCGGTAGTATCCGAAAAAAAATGGTGGACGTTTTGCGTAGATAGTGTTGCAAATATCAAAAGGGTGGCTCTGAAAATTATTTGGGATCATGAAAGCCACTTATTTTTATTTGAAGACTGCATTGCCTTCGAGTGGATTCCTCAATGATCCGCGTTTTTCAACAGTCCCTTAGAGATTCCTAAATGCCTCCCCGATTGATTTTCCTCAATGACTGACAAGACCGATCACAACTGGATGCAGAGAGCACTGGGACTTGCCCAGAAAGCACGTGGAAAAACCAGCCCCAATCCTATGGTGGGAGCGGTTGCCGTTCAAAAAGGGAATGTGGTGGGGGAGGGATATCATCGCCGTGCAGGCGGAGCCCATGCCGAGGTCCTGGCCTTGAAAAAAGCTGGCAAGTTGGCAAAAAACTGTGACCTTTACGTCACCCTGGAGCCCTGTTCCCATCACGGGCGAACCCCTCCTTGCGTTGATCTCATCATTTCCAGCGGTGTCCGTCGAGTGATTGTTGGCATGAAAGATCCGAATCCTTTAGTGAGTGGCAAAGGCATTCGAAAATTAAGATCTGCGGGAATTGAAGTCGTAAATGGTGTGATGAAAAAACAGTGTTGCGAACTGAACGAAGTCTTCATCAAATACATTCAAACGAGGATGCCATTTGTCATCGTAAAAGCCGCCATGAGTCTGGATGGGAAAATTGCGACCGCAAAAGGAGAATCTCAATGGATTACGGGAACTCACGCACGCGAAGTGGTTCATGAAATGAGAGATGAAGTCGATGCGATTTTGATCGGTGCGGGTTCTGTAGTGAAAGACAATCCACGTTTGACAGCTCGACTTAAAAAAGGAAAAGTCAGTTACCCCGTCCGAGTGATTCTTGATAATGAAGAGCTGGTTTCACTCTCCTCAAAGGTCTTTCAGAATGCGCTGGAGGAAAAAGTGATTTATGTTGCGGGTTTGAATATATCGCCCACCCGTGAGCGGAAATTGATTGCTAAAGGCGTTGAAGTGTTAAAATTAAAAGAACGGCGGGGCAAGCTTCCTATCAAGAATGTCATGGTGGAATTGGGTCGGCGCGAGATCAGTTCTGTGCTGATTGAAGGAGGTGGCGAAATTCACGCCAGTGCTTTTAAAGAGGGCGTTGTGGATCGAGTGGTTTTCTTTTACGCACCTAAAATCATAGGTGGACGCAAAGCACCCGGTTCTGTTGGCGGCGATGGGGTTGCGCGATTGCAGGATGCCCTGGAGTTGAAAGACGTTTCCATTCGTCAAGTTGGGGTGGACTGGCTGGTCGATGGTCGTTTATAGTTGTGGCTTCGTAACTTGTGAAAATCCCGTTAATCAATAATAGTGAAAATATTATAATTGCTCTCATGCCCACTGGTAGCTTAAACTGTGGGGATACGCTTGCTAATATGTCTTGCCCAAGGGTAGGTCGTCTTTTGTTTTATGGATCGGTCTTGGTCAATTTTATTTAAATTATCCTAAACTTTTGGAGCCTGTTTTGTTCAGCGGAATCGTACAACAAGTTGGGGAAATCGAACGTTTCGTGCGAAAAAAAGATTTTGTCGAAATGACTGTGAAAACAACGGGAGATTTCGAACGATTTGATTTAGGTGAAAGCATTGCCGTGAATGGTGTGTGTCTCACAGTACGGTCTGAAAGCAGATTTTCCTTCATCGCTGATTTGAGTAGCGAAACTCTAGATCGAACTTCTTTTAAAAATGCAAAGCAAGGGGATCGTGTCAATCTGGAGAGAGCTTTAACGCCCTCACAGTCCATAAGTGGACATTTTGTTTCTGGACATGTGGATCGAGTGGGGACTCTTAATAAAATCGATAAAAAACCTGGTGAAATTGAGTTCTGGTTTTCTTATCCCGAAGACCTCGCCCCCTATTTGATTGAAAAGGGTTCCGTTGCGGTTGATGGCATTAGTTTGACCGTTGTCGCATGCGAAGCCAGATGCTTTTCCGTGTCTCTGATTCCATTCACTCTGGAGCACACCAATCTGGGAAAACGAAAAATAGGGGATTTCGTTAATATTGAATGTGATATGATTGGGAAATACGTTTATAAAGCTTGCGAAACCTTGTTAGGAGGGAAGCAGGCAACTAAGGGCGTTACTCAAGATATACTTAGCCGAACAGGCTTCATGGGCAAGGAAGTATCTTGAATGCCTTGTTCTGACTCTATAATTTTGTCGATACAGGAAAATTGAATGGAACCATTTAGCACTATTGAAGATGCCTTGGAGGATGTACGCCAGGGGAAAATGATTGTCATTGTAGACGATGAAGATCGTGAAAATGAAGGCGATCTAATGATCGCCGCCGAAAAAGTAACACCCGATGCTGTGAACTTCATGGCAACACATGGGCGTGGTTTGATATGTCTGGCCCTTACCGAAAGCCGGACTCGGGAATTGGGTTTGAATATGATGGTCGATGAAAACGAATCACAATTCCAAACGCCATTTACAATATCAATCGATGCTCGTAAGAACATCAGCACAGGTATTTCCGCTTCAGACCGTTCGCATACGATTCAAGTTGCGATTGACCCTAAGATGACGAAAATGGATTTGGTTTGCCCCGGTCACATTTTCCCACTGAGAGCACGCGATGGCGGGGCACTGGTGCGAATGGGGCAAACAGAAGCTTCTGTGGATATGTCAAGATTAGCTGGTTTGGACCCCTCGGGTGTGATTTGTGAAATCATGAACGACGACGGAACCATGTCGCGTGTGAATGATCTGAAAAAGTTTGTCAAAAAGCATCGTCTTAAAATGATAACCATTAAAGATCTTGCCGAGTATCGGTTGCAACGCGAAGCTCTAGTCGAAGAAGCCACATCTACCATACTGCCGACAGAGTTTGGAGATTTCAAAGCGGTTGTCTTTAAAAATTTGTTGATAGATCAGATCCACATTGCACTGGTCAAAGGTGAGATCGATCCATCCAAACCAACGCTGGTTCGTGTGCATTCGCAATGCCTGACAGGTGATGTCTTTGGATCATTTCGTTGTGATTGTGGCGAACAATTGAAGAAATCATTGGAAGTCATCGATCAGGAAGGCAACGGCGTCTTACTTTATTTATTTCAAGAAGGACGAGGCATCGGTATTATCAATAAAATAAAAGCCTACGCCTTGCAGGATGAAGGCCGGGACACCGTGGAGGCTAATGAAGACCTGGGTTTCAAGCCAGACCTTCGCGAATACGGAATAGGTGCGCAGATTTTGCAAAAACTGAACGTCAAGGAAATTCGTCTTCTGACCAACAATCCCAGAAAGATTGTAGGATTGGAAGGTTACGGTCTGCAAATCGTAGAAAGAGTTCCTATTGAAATCAAACCGAAAAAAGATAACCTGAAATACCTGCGTACAAAGCAGGAAAAACTGGGTCATCTACTTAAAAATATTTCCTGAAAATAAAAATCGAGTAGCAATTAACACGAAGGATAAAAATGGTTCAATACATCTCAGCAGGATTGAGTGCCGCTGGTTTGAAGTTTGGGATTGTCGTCAGTCGGTTCAATGATGTCATCACCCGTTCTCTGGAACAAGGTGCGATAGACGCTTTGGTAAGACATGGCGCGAATAAAGACGATATCCATATAGCCAAAACCCCCGGCGCATTTGAAATACCTATGGCGGCTCAACGTCTTTGCTCTTCAGATAAGTATGACGCTGTGATTTGTTTGGGCGCGGTGATTCGGGGGTCTACCCCGCATTTTGAGTATGTCGCAGGGGAAGCGGCGCGAGGAGTGGGTGCTTTGTCCCGCACCGCAGATATCCCCGTTTTGTTTGGAGTTCTGACGACAGACAATCTGGAACAAGCATTGGAAAGAGCAGGCGGAAAATCTGGTAACAAGGGGTGGGAGACTGCCTTGGCGGCGATAGAAATGGCTAATCTCTATAAAAAGATTTAAAGTCCTCCTTACAGCAATTCATTCAAATACAATTATAATTCAAGGGATCAAATGGGAACAAGGCGGACCGGTAGGGAGCTGGCGTTAAAATATCTTTATCAAAATGAGTTTCGTCCGGGAGGATTAGAAGAAGGTTGGTCTTTGTTTCAGGAAAATACGGCGATGGAAAAGGATATTGAGCCTTTTTCGAGAAGTTTGGTCGACACGTGCATTGCCAAGCGAGATTCTGTTGATAGTCTGTTAAAAGAATATAGCAAACACTGGACCCTTGCCCGAATGACAGTGATTGATCGCAACATTCTTCGCTTAGGAGCATGCGAATTACTGTACATGAAGCAGGCACCTCCCAAAGTTGTTATCAACGAATGGGTTGAAATCTCCAAAAAATTCAGCAACGCTGATTCCCCACCATTTATAAATGGTATTCTCGATAAACTATTCAAGTCGGCAAAGGTTGAATAGAAACTCTCGCCGTACTGATTGCTCCTCATGAAATACGTTATATTTTCAGATCTGCACTCCAATCTGGAGGCCCTGCAGGCATTTCAAAATGAGATCCAGAATCTGCAATACGATCGCTTGGTATTTTTAGGCGATAGTGTGGGTTATGGACCCGATCCTGACGTAGTCCTGGACTGGCTTCGCGAAAATGTAGATCTGTTTCTTTCGGGAAATCACGACCATGCGGTGGTGGGGAAAATTTCAACCCTGAACTTCAATCCCTATTCATACCAATCGACAATGTGGACCCGAAAGCGGATTGGTGAGAAAAATAAACATTTTTTAGAAGAATGTCCCATCAAATTATCGCAGGATGGAATTTTGTGGGTGCATTCTTCGCCCTTTCAGCCTGAAAAATGGCATTATTTGACATCGGTAGAAGATGGGCCTAAAAATTTCTCAGCTTTCACAGAATCCCTGTGTTTTATTGGTCACAACCACCATGCCTTCGTAATGAGCCTAGATGCAGAAGGGGAAGTTTCGATGACCAGGGACACCCAAGTTCAAATAGAACCCGACCGTCGTTATATCATTTCAGTCGGTAGCTTGGGGCAACCGAGAGATGGCGATCCCAAACCGAGTTTTGTTGTATTCGACAGCATAGATAAAGTAGTTCGCACCCACCGTTTATCCTACGATATAAAGCTCACCCAGGAAAAAATTGAACAAAGCGATTTGCCTCCCTTTTTTGGCGAAAGATTGGAATACGGGAGATAAAATACACTGCTCCAAAGTGTGTGTCTCGACTTGTAAAGATTTTCTAAACAGTGCAAAAAGGTTATATTCGAGTTTTTACTTTTGTTTGGCATCAACTCGCCCCATTTCTTGACGCAATTTTTTAAAAATGATAAAATGTAAGCGCAATAAAAATAAATAGTTATGTTCTTTGGAGGGTGCCACAGTATCCGGCCAAAATATTTAATGCGTTGTCAAACAGATCTATGTCAGAAAATAGCAAAAAGCTAAAGTTTGTCAGAATTTTCCTAGTCGCTGTGCTCTTATGGAGTAGTGCTGTCGTGCTTTTTCCTCAGTTGGCAATAGCCGGACCTGCGGAAAAGCTTTATTCCAAGGCTAAAAAATCTTTCTATAATTTAAAAAGTTCAGCTGAAAAAATGTCTCATCGAGACCAATGGCTGAATACAGTTGATAATTTTCTCGAAGTTTATCAGTCCGATCCTAAAAGCTACCCAGCTTATAAAGCGATATACACTGTCGGGAAACTGTACGAAGGATTGTATAAAGTTTCCAAAAATTCAAAAGACCTGAATATGGCTCTTGGGTATTACGGTAAGCTCATTCAGGAATTTGATAGGGAGCAATTGAAGGACGATGCTTTGTATCGTCGGGGAGAAATATATTTTCACAAAAAGCATTATGCTTTGGCAGAAAAAGAATTTGAAAAAATAATTCGTTATTTTCCGAAAGGAGATAGGGTTGCGTCGGCTCGAAAACGTTTGCAGACAACCGTCGCTTTATTGCCAAAACCTGTTCAAATTACTCCACTGAATAAAGTTGCTAAGGCCCCATCGAGGCCAGTAGCAAAATCACAAAAAAACAAAACGCAGGGGAAGCCAACTTCTCTCATTACCCAACTAGAGAAGCTCTCTCCAGTTACCGGAGTAGAAGGTGAAAAGGTGGCGTCACTTCCGTCTATTGCTCCTATCAAGCCGGAAGCTGAGAATAAGGTTCCCCTTGTGATTCTGGACCCAGGGCATGGTGGTAAGGATTTTGGCGCAAGAGGAAAACATGGTGCGATTGAAAAAGACTTGAATCTGAAAATTTCGAAAAAGGTAAAACGGATTCTAGAGAAGAAGTACAAGTTAAGGGTTCACCTAACGCGGAGTGACGACACATTCATTCCCTTGAAAGAAAGAGGGCCTATTGCAAATCGCATGAAGGCTGATTTATTCGTTTCCTTACATGCCAATGCCGCCAAGCGTCAAGCCGCGCACGGTATCGAAACCTATTATCTCGGTCGTGGGCTCAGTGAGCAAGCTAAGGAAACTGCGGCCCGTGAAAACGGGGAACTGGTTTATTCTATTCCAGACGATCAAACTCAACAGATATTAGCTGATCTGATAAGTAACAACAAAATGAATGACTCCTCGCGTCTGGCAGGGCGGGTGCAGGGTTACCTCTATCAGAAAGCAAAGAAGCGTTACAAAACAGTCAAAAACCTCGGCGTAAAAGAAGGACCGTTCTGGGTTCTACATGCCGCCAATATGCCCAGCATTTTGGTGGAGGTAGGGTTTGTTACAAATGCCAAAGAGGAAGCTCGTCTCAAGGACGAAAAATATTTAAATCTCCTCGCTGAGGCAGTTGCAAGAGGAATACGTGACTTTTTACACGAGAATGGACCAATGATTTGAAGCCGAGTAGACAGAAGCAGAGTAGACAATTGAATCTTCCTGTTGTAGCGATAGTAGGGCGGGCTAATGTTGGCAAGTCCACGCTTTATAACAAAATAATAGGAAAAAGAAGTGCCATTGTGAATGACTTTGCGGGAGTAACGCGAGATCGACTTTATGGCGAGGCAGAGTGGCAAGGCCAATTATTTACCTTGATCGATACGGGTGGTTTCGATTTCGAAGGGACGGATGATATTGAATTGCAGATGGTCCAGCAGGCCCGTGTTGCCGAAGATGAAGCTGATATCGTGCTGGTTCTGGTTGACCTCATGGCAGGCCTTGTTGAGGCTGACAGGGAAGTGATCCGACGGTTGAGAAAAACGGGAAAGTCGATGCTCCTCGTGCCCAACAAATCAGACTGCGCCAGTGCGGTTGAAAATTTAGGGCAGTTTGCGGAAATGGGAATAGAAACCTTGTTTCCTATTTCAGCGGAGCATGGACTCGGCGTCGCAGAACTTCTTGATGAAATAGCAGTGCGACTTCCTGAAGTGGAGGAAGTTGAAGAAGATCCTGATTTAATAAAAATTGCGGTTGTCGGGAAGCCCAATGCGGGAAAATCTTCATTGGTGAACCAGTTGCTTGGTTCCTCTCGTTGTATTGTCTCCGAAATTCCAGGAGCCACACGTGACGCGATAGATACGCAGATGGAGTACGAAGGGCGACCTTTTATGCTGGTAGACACTGCGGGCATAAGAAGGAAAGGGCGTACCCAAAGTGCCTTGCAAAAATTTTCTGTCATCATGGCCCTAAAGGCATTGGACCGTTGCGATATCGCTCTATTGATTGTTGATGGCGAGGCGGGCATCACAGATCAGGATGCCCGGATAGCGGGATATGCGGCTGATAAAGGAAGAGGGTGTATCATCGTTCTCAATAAATGGGATACCTTGAAGAAAACAGGTGAGGCGTTTGATGATTATGCCAAGCAAATCAAGAGCAAGTTGAAGTTTCTCGATTACGCTCCTGTTATGCCGCTTTCTGCTCTTACGGGAGAAGGTGTTCATAAACTCATTCCCAAAGTTTTAGAGGTGCATGAGCAATATTCCAGGAATGTGCCTACATCTCAATTGAATATATGCTTTGAAAAAGCAGTTGCGAAAAATCCGATGAGCAGTTATCGGGGTAAGTTTTTGAAGATGTTTTATGTCACACAAGTGAGAAGTTCTCCTCCGCTGATTCGATGTTTTGTTAATTATCCTGGAGGCGTTCATTTTTCGTATCGACGGTATTTGACAAACAGTCTGAGGAAAGAGTTCGGACTTGTCGGGACTCCGGTGCGGTTGATTTTTTCAGGGAAAAAAGAAGAAGAGTGAGGCCCGGTGAAAAAGCAAAAAGCATTTAAAATTTTTAAAGGTCAGAATTTCAGGATATTGGATTTTCCTGGATTCCCTAATGTTGCCTTTGGATGTCCACCCGGTTTGATCAAGGAAGTCAAAGCGAGAAAGCAGAATTTGCCATCGCATTATGTGATTCCTCTTCGAACTTTTGTGAAAGGGCGCAATCACTTTGACTTTGAGTTCATAATTTATACTTTTCTATTTTTTAAAGAAAAAAAAGAAAAGGTCACCATCTATTGTAATGCAGACCAGCGCAAACGTTTTAAGATAATTTTAAGTGAGACTCTTTTTGGCCCTTCCTTTTCCAATCTATTGGACGCTCACTTCAGGAAGTTTTCCTCCACGCATTTTGCAGGTTCGAAATCGGAAAAACACTTTGCCTCTTTTACAAAAAAACTAGGCTCCGATAAAAAAATATTTAGTCTGCTTGCAGATTCTTTAAAAGAACATGACTCTGAGAAAGTACGACTAAAAAAAATCAGAGAACAAATCGCGAAAGAGATAAAGAAGCGCCCATCCTTGGCCAATAAAAAAATTGCGCGTTTGGAACATGTTTTGACACAGGGTTATCTAAAATGCGCAAAACTTAAAAGAGAATTCGATCTTTTCTCACTCTCAGAAGAAGAACATCGCGAGCAATTCATTGATGATATCACTGAGTTCCATATTTTTGACAAGAATGGATCTGTGATGATTGCTTCGGAAAATGATAAACGAAAAAAAATAAAAATCAGCCAGCCGAAAGCCTCGGTTTTTGATATATCTCAATTCGGAAAAGTAGTCGGCCATATTGATATGGGAAGTTTAGATCCCCCTAAAATCACAAAGTCGGTTTTCCCTACCTCCAAGCCTTATATGGGGATCACCTACATGGGGGTCGGGTCTGGATTTTCCAAAGACAAACATAATAGTTGCTTGATTGTCTGGAGCGAGGGAAAGGGTATCATGGTCGATGCTTTTTCTGGTATCGAACAATTGGCTTGGAATTATGGCATTTCAGAACAGGACATCGCCTACTATTTTCTCAGCCACGTGCATTCGGATCACGATGCGGGCCTGGTTGAAAAAGTACTTTCGGGGGCGCGCATAAAAATTATTTCTACTCGAATTATTTTTGAAGGTTTTCTCCGAAAGTTAGAAGCGATAATTTGTTTTCCAAAAGATTTGATCGAGAGTTTTATAGATTTTTTTGAGGTAGAACCTGGAAAAGAAGTTTGTTTGCCTGGATTTGACCGGACCTATTTTACGTTCGACTATTCCTTGCACTCGATCCCTGCGGGTCGATTCCGTCTTCGTTACGAAACTGCTGATGGGAAGGAGAAGGTGATCAGTCATTCAGGGGACACCAAGTTCAACGTGGAACAAATTCAAACCTGGTTTCAACAAGGATATTATACAGAATCGCGACGCGATGACTTGCTTGGTTTTATATGGGATGCCGATCTGATTGTTCACGATGTAGGAGGAGGGCTACTTCATACTGATGTGGATGCGCTGGACGAGATTCCCGAAGAGATTGCCAAAAAAGTAGTTTTGGTTCATCAGCATTATGACCCGAAGCCAGGTTCTATCTACTGTTATGCAAAGGAGGGAGATGTCAGCGTTCTCATTTCCGACCATGACGGTGCGAAAGAAGAAAATGTTTGCGCGATCAATCCGATTCATATTTTTAAAGATCTTAACGAAAACCAGTTGCAGAAAATTTTTAAAAGTTCCGAAGTGCAACACTTTGACACGGGAGAAGCCGTATTCTCTCAAAATGATGTTGGTCATGATTTTTATGTCATACTCGAAGGGCTTGCGCAAATTGTGATAGACAATCAACCGTTTGCTATTTACGAAGCCGGGAAGTTTTTTGGTGAATTAGCCATCACAACCGATAATCCTCATCGCAGAGCAACGGTTTTAGCTAAATCGTCGCTCACTGTGTTAAGGATTCCTAAAAGCAATTATAAATTATTTAATTTGCCTGAGATTCAAGATGGCTTCTATCGTATCCACAACCATTTCTGTGATTTTTTACACCCCAGTCTGATAGCCTCTCTGGCTTATGGAAAAGTGGAACACTTGGCAAAAGGTAAGAAATTGATTTTTCCAAATGATGGAAAAGCACTTTACATTATCATTTCGGGAGAACTCAAAGTTCAAGAAAAGGGCAAGAAAAAAGGGGTTCTTCTTGGGATTGGAGACATGGTGGGAGGGCTTGAACGTGGGAATAGCAAGATGTCCTCAATACAGGGCAGTGCCTTTAAGGGAGAAGTCTGTGTGGTTCATTTAAAACAGAATCAGATGAAGAGACTTTTTAAGCTTTTCCCGTCATTTTATGTTACCGTATGCCAGCGCATGAAAAAATTGGAGGGGATGTTGACTTAAGCGGGGATCCTGAAAGTGGCGCGACGTGGTGTTGTATTTAGAGGTATCAAAAAGTGTAATGTTGCCGCGTTATTTTCTAAACTGATGAAGTTCCCCAAGCTCTGCCTCTTCCTGATTATCCTGACAAGTTTTTTTGGAATTAAACGGGGGTAATTGTGAAAACATATAGGCTTCAGGATATTAGAAATGTAGCTCTCATTGGACATGGTGCCAGTGGGAAAACTTCTCTAGCGGAAGCAATACTGTTCAATGCGGGCGTCTCCGACCGCTTGGGAAAAGTCGGCGATGCCTCGTCGGTGATGGATTACAATCCCGACGAGATAAAGCATGGACATTCCAGCAATGCTTCTCTTGCCTTCTACGAATGGGATTCGAAGAAAATCAATCTGCTCGATTCCCCTGGAAATGATAATTTCATAGCAGACACACCTGCCTGCATTAGAGTCGTGGACAGTGCTGTTATCGTCATCAGTGCTGACGATGGCATTCAGTACTTCACTGAAAAAACCTGGGAATGGGTTGTTGATCGAAAAATTCCAGGCATGATTTTTATCAATAAAATCGATCATGAACGCTTAGATCTCCCCAGCCTCCTCCAAAATATAAAAATGAAATTCGGTGTTTCTCCTGCTCTCCTGTTTGCACCTGTCTTCAGTAAGGACGGTTTGGTTGGTATAGCTGATATTATGGGAAGAAAACTTTATACCTACAAGACAGGCTCTGGAAAGGGAAGTGTCGAAGACTGGCCTGGTGAAATGAAAGACGAGTTGGAAACTTATCGGGCTGAATTGATAGAATCCGTAGCTGAGACCGACGACGATCTTCTCGAAAATTATTTTGAAACCGGGGAGTTGGAGGAGACGGAATTTGTTAAAGGCTTGGCTAACGGAATAAAAAGTGGAAGCTTGATTCCGGTGATTTGCGGATCGGCAACGCTTAATATTGGAGTCGATCACCTGATGACAGCTATGGGGGATTACCTTCCTTCACCGCTTGAGGTTCCACCTGCTATAGGGAAAGACTTAAAAGGAAGTGCGGAAGTCACTCGCGCTTCAGATCCGTCAGAACCCCTGTCAGCCCTAGTGTTTAAAACTGTAGCCGATCCTTATGCGGGGAAGCTGACATTGTTTCGCGTATTTTCAGGCTCCATAAAAGCCGACTCTGCCATTTTCAACGCGACTCAGGATTCCTCGGAACGGGTTGGACAGCTGTACGCAATGCAAGGGAAAAAACAAGTGGCTGTTTCAGAAATTTCGGCGGGCGATTTAGGTGCCGTTGCGAAACTAAAAGTAACAACGACGGGAGACACACTGTCCGACGCAAACGAGCCGATTATTTTTGATGCCATAAAATTCCCGCCCCCTATTTACTCTCGCGCCGTAATTCCTAAGACTCGTGCGGATGAGGAAAAAATCAGTTCTGCGTTGAAACGCCTCTCTGAGGAAGATCCTACTCTAAGGGTTGAACGCAATGCACAGACGCATGAATTGTTGATCTCGGGAATGGGGCAAGTGCACTTGGAAGTATTGTTGGAGAAAATGAACCAGCGTTTTGGAGTGGATGTAGACGTTCAGTCACCGAAGATTCCTTATCAGGAAACCATTCGGGGAACTACCAAGGTGCAAGGCAAATACAAAAAGCAAACGGGTGGAAGAGGGCAGTTTGGAGATACTTGGATAGAAATATCGCCGCTTCCCAAAGGCAAAGGTTTTGAGTTTGAAAATAATATCGTAGGGGGAGCGATTCCAAAACAATACATTCCCGCTGTTGAAAAGGGTATTCAGGAAGCTATGGCTGAGGGGGTGTTGGCTCATTACACCATGGTTGACGTGAAAATCTCTCTTTACGATGGCTCCTTTCATAACGTAGACTCTTCCGAAATGGCGTTTAAAATAGCCGGATCGTTGGGCTTCAAAAAGGGAGTCATGGAATGCCACCCTATTTTACTGGAGCCTATTATGATGATGGAAATCATCGTTCCAGTAGATCATGTCGGGGATGTCATGGGGGATTTGAATTCCAAGAGAGGGAAGATCCTTGGGATTGAAGCAAAGGGAGAAAATCAAACTATCAAGGTTCATGTGCCTATGGCAGAGGTTCAAAACTATGCCGCTGACTTGCGATCCATGACAAGTGGCCGAGGTGTCTTCACTGTTGAGTTTGATTATTATGATGATGTCCCTGAACATTTGATGCAGAAAATTGTCGACGAGGCCAGAGCCAGATATGAGAAAGAACATGGGTAATCTCGGCCTAAACCATTTACCTCAATGAGAATTCATTTATTTTGGAAAAGAAAATAGCATCCAGTACCATGGTCAAATCAGACTTGGTTGACCGGGTTTACGAAAAAGTGGGTTTTACGAGAAGAGAAGCCGTAGAAGCTGTTGAAGCATTATTCAACGAAATCAAGGCGGGTCTTGCTCGTGGTGAGAATGTGCGCATATCAAACTTTGCGAGTTTTTATCTGCGTGAAAAAAAGTTACGCAATGCACGCAACCCAAAAACGGGAAAGCCCATTTGTATTCGACCGGGGAAATCCCTTACCTTCAAACCTAGTAAGCAACTACTGCTTTCGACCGACAGGTCTTCTAATGACTCGTCCGATTCCAGATAAATTATTCTTCAAAATTGGCGAAATCGCCGAATTTGTGGATATCGAACAACATGTCCTGCGGTATTGGGAAGAGGAGTTTGATGCCCTAAAACCCACTAAAAATCGATCAGGCCAGCGTTTGTATCAACGAAAAGACCTGGATGTCGTTTTAGAAATTCAAAGGCTTTTGTACGAGGAAAAATACACCATTGCTGGTGCTAAGCAACGTTTGAAAAATAGCAAAAAATCTACGGTTCAATTAGACTTTGCTTTTGATCGAGATAAATTTTTAGTCTGGCGAAAGGACATGAAGTCGGAACTAGAAGCCTTGATAAAAATCATCGATTCCTAATCCCCCTTTGTCGTTGCGGGTCAACCCTCCCCCTAATAAACTCATTGCAAAAAAGCGATATTCCCGGTAGCGTTTATCTACATCTTCGATTGGATACAGTCTGATAATATGACGAAGAATTAATTCGTTGGGTATGGCTGTTGGGGCATCGTGAAACGGTTGTTTCGTCTTGGTATTTCTAATAGACTGTGAACCATTTTTATAAAAGTGGATTTAGAATAATGAAGTTGGAAAAAGGTTATTTATTTGTTTTGGAGGGGATCGATGGGACTGGAAAATCCACCCAATGCGGAAAGCTGGAAGACTGGTTTTCTGAGCAGGGCACTCCCGTTCTTCGTTTACGAGAGCCGACAGATGGTGTTTGGGGGAAAAAAATACGCACCCTTTTGACTGAAGGACGAAAAGGTGTGACGCGCGAAGAAGAATTGGAGTGGTTCATCAATGACCGTAGAGAAGATGTAGAAAAGAATATTCTCCCTGCATTGAAGGATAAAAAGGTAGTGATTCTGGATCGCTACTATTTTTCCACTGCGGCCTATCAGGGGGCATTGGGACTGGACTCAAGTAGTATTCTTGCAACAAATGAATCCTTTGCACCGAAACCAGATCGTGCATTTTTTTTTAAAGTACCTCCCGAAGAATGCCTCAGGAGAATCCATTCATCGAGAGATACGGTGTCTGCATTTGAAAAAAAAGATTACCTTGAAAAAGTTCAAAGCTTGTTTGACTCTTTTAACGATTCTTTCATTCGACGGATTGATGGTTCTCAATCAGAAGACGAAGTTCAGTTGGATGTCAGGAAAGAAATCATTGAATGTATGAAAGAGGGTGCCCATTGAATCGTTATATCATTGCCGTAACGGGAGCAAGCGGGGCGATTTATGCCAAAAAATTGTTTGATTATCTCAAGGGCAAAGCCGAGTTACATGTCATTGTTTCCGAACGCGGTGCCGAGTTGATGCGCTTGGAATTGTCTACAGGCTCTTCTTATTTTTCGGGCGAAAATGTTGTTTTACATAAGAACTCGAAGATAAACGCATCCATCGCCAGCGGATCTTTTAAAACAGGAGGCATGGTCATCGTGCCTGCCAGCATGGGAACCCTGGGGCGCATTGTCAGTGGGGTATCGACCAGTTTAATAGAGCGTGTGGCGGATGTGATGCTCAAAGAAAAAAGAAAATTGATTGTCGTTCCCAGAGAAGCACCTTTGAGTTCCATCCATTTAAAAAACCTGCTGACACTGGATCAGGCCGGCGCACTCATTCTTCCTGCATCGCCAGGATTTTACAACAACCCACAGACCATTGATGATTTAGCAGATATTGTTGTCGCCCGCATATTGGACCAGCTCGATATTGAGCAAGAATTGATCCCTCCTTACCACCCCAAAAATTAAAGAGGCGTTGTGATTTATCTAGATAATTCAGCAACGACTCCCATGTACCCGGAAGTTGTGCGTGCCGTTCAGGAATCGTTTGAGAAGGACTACGCCAATTCTGGTGCCGTTTATCGTTTGGGGCTGACGAGCAAAAACCGTATAGATTCCGCTACAAGTATTTTAAGTGAGATACTGAATATTCCCGATACGCATCGAATGATTTTCACCAGTGGCGGGAGCGAATCGAATAATTTATTTATCAAAGGAATTTTGGCACCTGGAAAACACCCTGTCAGTTTAGGCCTAGAGCATCCGAGTGTTGGTGAAAGTCTGCGGGCTTTAGCGTCTGAAAGTGTTGAGCCAGTGACCTTGCTGGAGCATCAGGAAGAGGGGCGATTGAAGTTGAGTGCTCTGGGGAATATGAAGGACACTCGGCTATTGTGTTTGTCCCATGTGAATCATGAATTGGGAGTTGTGAACAATCCTGCGGAAATTGGCCCTGCATTGAAAATAGCTTCACCGCGTACTCGGCTGTTCCTTGATGGCGTTCAGGCTCCGGGAAAAATTCCCTTGCGTTCTATCGATTGGAAACACATCTCAGGCTACTCCCTATCGGCACATAAATTTGGCGGCCCTAAAGGAATTGGTTTGTTGATTTATAAGGCAAGTCTCGATTTGCAAACGCAAATTCATGGAGGAGGACAGCAGTACGGAGTTCGCTCAGGAACTCTTCCCGTCCCCTTGATCGTTGGTTTGACGAAGGCATTGGAATTGACGCTTTCAAATTGGGGGAAGACCCAAAATCAGTTGATGCAATTGCGTTGCCTGCTGATAGATGGATTGAAAAGTCTGGAAGCTGATGATCCCGATCTTCAACTTAAATTCAATTCATCGCTGAGTGAAGACCCGCAATTCCAATCGCCAGCGATTCTTAATTTCAGTTTTCCTCCTGTCGAAGGAGAAACGCTTTTGCATCACTTGGAAGAAAAGGAAATATACGTAGGATTGGGTTCTGCTTGTAGTGCTAAAAGTAAGGAACCATCAAAAATATTGACCGGAATAGGGCGGTCGAAAACCGAGGCATTATGCAGTTTGCGTATTTCTTTCGGACCTCAAAACACTAAAGAAGATGTCGAACAATTTGTAGAAGCCTTTGGCCTTGCCTATAAAAAATTGTTTCCCTCTTACATGGGTAAAAAATGAACGAAGCTAGAACCATCCTTGTGCGTTATGACGAAATCGGTCTCAAAGGAAAAAACAGGAATGTTTTCGAACAAAAATTACTGGATCATATCCGTAAGGCACTGGGCGGCCAGGGTGACTGGACATTGCGTATGCCGAGAGGCAGAATTCTAATAGAAACCAATTCCAGCCAAGCAGAAGGCTTGGCCGACAAGCTGGCTTATATTCCGGGTATTGCATCCTACAGCATTGGTGAACCCGTCAGCACAGATGTTGAAAGCATGGCAAAAAGTGGAATCGAGACTGTAGCGCGACGTCTTTCGGGTCAATCGTCCCTTCGATTTTGTGTGCGTTCACGTCGGTCTGACAAACGATTTCACCTCACGTCTCCACAAATTGACTTTGAAGTAGGATCGAGAATCATGGCGGCACTTTCCGACCAAGGCTTGACCGTAGATTTGCACACTCCCGAATATATTTTGGAAATTGAAGTGGGCGCGACAGCGACTTTCCTGTATGACCACAGGCATAAAGGTGTCGGCGGTTTGCCTGTGGGATCGTCGGGAGATGTTCTGTGTTTGCTATCGGGAGGGATTGACAGTCCTGTTTCTGCGTATCAACTCATACGTCGTGGTTGTCGGGTGCATTTCCTGTTTTTCGATAACCAACCTTTTCTTGGGGGTGGCGGTAACGATAAAGTGCGTCGTCTTGCAAAAATTTTGAATCGCTATCAATACTGCGGCGTTCTGCACATTGTACCATTCGAAGACATACAGGTAACGATTCGCGATCAGTGTCAGCCTCGAAACCGCATCGTATTGTACCGGCGCATGATGTATCGCATTGCTGAACGCCTTGCGTTAAAAAATAATTGTTTGGGACTGGTCAACGGCGAGTCACTTGGACAGGTCGCCTCTCAGACTCTGGAAAATATTCATGCCGTTTCGCAAACAGTTTCCCTTTCCGTGTTCAGGCCCTTAATAGGAATGGACAAGCGTGAAATTGTAGATCGATCAAAAGCGATAGGGACCTATAATGTCAGTATTGAGGCGCAACCCGATTGTTGCTCCGTTTTCATGCCTGAACGTCCCGTTACTCGAGCTAAGGTAGATGAACTTGAGCGCGATGAAACACGTTTCCCAATGGAAGAGTTGATTGTAAAAGCTCTGGGGAATATCGAAACGATTGAACCCTGAATATATCTATCGAAGATAAGGTGATCTAAAAAATAGGCACAAATACCTAAATATGATATTAAGGGGTCAAATCTTGTTTTTATATAAACTTATATTATATGATTTGAAATTATTTGCCACCTTCTTTATAAAACCAATAATCTTTGATGCAATGGGTAATAGAGAGCTTTCTTGATGGGCAGAGTTTCGCCTTTTTTACGAAATAATTTTTCATAAGAATCGAGTTGTGGTTTGTAGCGCATTTTTTCTTCGTTGAAAAAATTCTCCAATCCAGCTCCTTCATGCTCACCGGTTTTGAAATCAATGATCCAGCGAGTTCCCTTGTCAATAAAAGTCCGGTCGATTACTCGGTTCTCGAATCGGTATTTGTAATAGGAGGTCAACGAATATTCTGATTTGGCGGAACTGTGATTGGCAAGAACCCATTTCCCATTGGTATCTTCAAGGGCGAGTTTCAAAGCCTTAAGACCCTTTTCGGTTTGCATTTTTGCATGTTCGCGAGAGAGACCTTGCGCCTCCAGGTTGGCGGTGATGCGAGGTTTCAAATCAAGAATTCGCTTTTCGTCCCACTTATTGGCCCCTTCGTTAGCGATGTTTTGAAGGCATTGATGCAAAACAACACCAAGCGACCGTGCTGAAGATCCGGCCCAATAAAATAAAGGTGACTGCTCTTTTTCCTGTGATATTTCCTCAGTGTCTCCCGATTCAATATCAGGGGCAGGAGAAGGCATGCAAAAGTTTGAAGCCAACCTCTTTATGGCAATTGATTTTTCTTTTTCTTTTGCATGATTTTTTTCTTCAGAGCTTGGCTCGATACATTGTTCGCAATCGGATTTTAAAAAATTCCATAACGAGTTCAGAGGTGAATTCTTTTTTGGTTTGGGGCCTTCTTCTTTGATTTCGATATGACCCAATAGATGCAATCGCTTTTTAGCGCGAGTTGCCGCCACATAAAGGAGACGGACGGCTTCGTAATCGTACTTTGAACGATTGATGTTTTTTATGAATTCATAAATGGGGGAAGAGTCCCCTCCTTTTTCTTCAATGGGTGCGATCAGAACACGATCGTTATGTGGAATCCAGTAGGCCAAACGTTTGCTTTCTCCTTTGGAGGTTTTCCCCAAACCGGGCAGAATAACATAATCAAATTCAAGTCCCTTGGCTTTGTGCATGGTCATGATTTGCACTGACGCTTCGCCTTGTGGTGCCGCGTAGAGAGAGTCCAGGCGTTTGTGAAAATTTTGGAGCTGGGAGATGTTTCCGCTTTCCGTTGCCCTTTCTATTTCCTCAAAAAAAACATCGGTGTCTTCCGGGTAACAATCGCCCAGACAGGCAGGTCCGCCCAGACAGATCCATAAGCTCTCCAAAAGATCGCGGAAATTGAGGGAAGCACTTTCATGTGAAATCGCGGGTTCCATTATTTCAACAAATCGGGCCAGACGCCGTTTCCCATCGCTACTGAGTTGATCGGTTATTTCTGGATTGTGCATGGACTCCCAGAGAGTCGGATTGCTTTTTTCCTGGCGTAAAATTCTTATATCGTCGATGGATAAACCACAGAAGGGTGCTCGTAATAGCGATGCCCAGGCGATGTTATTGTTTGTGGATAGCAGAGCGCGTGTCAGGGCTAATAAATCTAGAATCGCGGGGCGTGATGTGAGTGGGTCGATTTCTTCTGCAACAAAGGCGATGCCTTGATTTCTGAATTGTCGCACAATTGCAGGTAAATGACTGCGAGCACTTACGAGAATTGCGATGGAATCCCCAGGGTGATTCTTTAGATAAGTTTGTACAAGGCTCGTAACGCGTTGGGCTTCTGCAACTGAGGCAGAGCGATCTTCGGGTGTTCCTTCAAACAAATGCAGTTCAACTTCGGTGCCGTGTTCCTCTGACAATACGGGTGAAGAGGGTGCGTAAGCGGTGGCCCCTAAATTTTTATCGTCCTGTTCCGGAAAGGCAATAGAGAAACAATTATTGAACCATTCCACTAGTTTCTTTTGCGAACGAAAATTGGACTTCAGGGTGAGGGATTCTAATTTCTTTTGGCCGATACCTTCATCACGAGCTTTGAGAAAAAGACCGACCTCCGCATCACGGAAACGGTAAATAGATTGTTGTGGATCGCCGACGATGAATAGGGTTCTGCCGTCATCGGGTTCCATTCCTTCTGTCAACAGTCCCAGAAGACTGAATTGTTTGAAGGATGTGTCCTGAAATTCGTCGATCAAAATATGGCGCAGTTTGAAATCCATGTACAACAAAAGGTCAGTGTACAACAATGGCCCCCCCGACTCAGGTTCTTGCGCAAGAGATTTCATTGCAGATAGAGAAATTTCGGTGTGATCGACCTTTCTTCTTTCCATGAACACTTGACGAAGTGTTTGCGATAGATCGGGAAATAATTTAAGAGTGTCTTTTAAAACTTCCCATTCTTCGTCGGTGTAATGTGGGTCTGGGAGTTTGCTCACGCCCACTAAAATTTCCAGCAGTTCTTCTTCACCTGCCAGAGATTCCAGCAGGGATATAAAACTGGCCTTGGTTTGCTTTTCGATTTTATCTTTTCCTGAAGGGAAGCCCAGTGTTTTATTGATTCCTTTTGGTTTTCTGAGCGTCCCATCGTTGGTCAGGAATAGATTGGCTATTGCTTGCCATGCTTTAAGATTTTCAATACGGCTGTCGGGTGGATTGTCCAGATCTTTTAGAGTGCAAATCAAATGGGCAGGATTATTGCTCTCTAAATTATTTGCTGAGTATCGTGCAAGCGGAACTAGGGCTTTCATGATTATTGATGGAAACTCACTACGGATATCTTCCAGTTTGGCTGTGATTAAATCCTGAAGGGGTTCTTCAAAAAAATATCGCGTTGCAGAGGATATAGAAAATTTTTCAAAAAACGGTGTCATCCATTGATCGCGTTTGAATAGAAGGTCAACCATATGGGTTAGGAAACCGGGTTTGGAAGCGTCCAAATGTTCGAGGAGACGGCGGATGCGTTCGCCTTGGCTAGATTTGGCCTCGGTCTTGAGTAAGAGTCGGCGAGCTGTTTCCTGATACATATCCGTTGCATTGTCTTCGGGTGTCAACGGCCCACCCAGTTTTGAAAGCAATGGCATTTGGCGAACGAGGCTCATGCAAAAGGAGTCGATGGTTTGTATCTTGAGCCGTGCAGGGTTTTCCAACAAATCCCACCTGCATTTTTCATTTTGTTGTAATGCGTTGCGGGCGAGATCCCAATTGAGGCGTTGATGCGGTTCTTCTGGAGGATTTTCTTTCTCAGCTCTTCTTAGGGATTCGATGATGCGGGCTTTCATCTCCCCTGCGGCTTTTCTTGTGAAGGTCATTGCCAGAATTTGCTCGGGTTTGTCCACGGTTCCCAACAGTCGCAGATAACGTTGAATGAGCAATTCTGTTTTTCCTGATCCTGCGGGTGCCTGAACGATAAAGGATTGCGATGGATCGAGCGCGCGGATTCTTGCCGCTTTGTCTGGAATTTCTTCAGCCATCTTCCATTTCCTCTTCGTAGGCCAAATCCTCGGAACTTTCCACGATTCGGCACAGGGTTGAGTAGTCGCAATTTTTGCAAGTTTGAGTCTTGTGCAGAGGGTCGGCATGCAATCGTCCTTCGATCAATTCATCGGCCAGGGTATTCAACTTTGCTTCCCATTGCATACGAATTTCCGTCCAGTCTTCAGTTCCTGCGATTCTCAGTTGTTTTCTTTCCGTCAGATTGGGTAGATGGAGGGAAAGGTCGCCTACAGGCCGTAGTTGAGATTTGCCTTTGCCTTTAAGAAGTAAGGCGATGGCGACGGCATTACTTTCTCTCGCTAGCGCGTAGAGTGGAAGTTGTGGTTCTTCAAGGCGATCTTCAAACCAGCGTTTTAGAGATGCGGCGTGATTATTTCCTGTTTTGTAGTCGATCAAAATGATTTCACCATTTTCTGTTTGATCGATGCGGTCAATGTATAAGCTCAGTTTCAGTCCATTGATATTGGCTTTGACATTTCTTTCCTGGTGTAAGACTAGGAAGTTGTCAGTGCGAAGCGTGTTCTCCATTTCCAGCCAATTCAGGATCAATGTGAAAACGCGCTTTTGTTCGATGGCCAAAAATTGAGATTGCCATTTGATTTTCCCGGCTTTTGAGGTGAATGCTTTTTTTACAGCATCCCATAATCTTTCCTCAAGCGTTTGAGAGCTGATGAGCTCGCGTAATTTTTTTTGGCTTCGGGTCTCTCTCCAGAAATACTCGAGGGCTTTATGGACGACAGATCCGCGTTCGGATTGATCGTAATCATTTTCAGGGATATCACAATTTTTTAACTGCAACCGATAGGCCGAAAATGCCCGGAAAGGGCAAGCCGCTTGATCTCGCAATGCACCGCTTCCACCGGGAAAATTTGTGATTGCATAGCGCGCCTGTTCTTCCGTTGTGAAGGGGAGATGCAATGGATCTTCCCAAGTTTCCAGAAAAGGTTTCGATTGCAAGGCAGACTGTAAGGTGGAAGAAATTTTGATCTCTGGAGAGGGATTCGGAGACACTCTGTTGAGTAATGGACTGACTTGAAGTTCTTTGACACCATCCATTTCTGGAAAACTGAATATCACACGATTGGCGGATGCCGAAAGTCGAGCTAGAGACTCTTGGGCAAATTTCCGCTCCCATTCGGGGCCGGCATGTGCAACGCCGACTCTTTTTTGAACGACTAAAGGCAGAAAAGGGTTGGGCGACGCGGGTGACGGAAATGTTTCAGAATGGCAGCCCATCACCCACAACTGGTCAAAGTTCATGCCGGAAGATTCTAATAGACCAACTATTTGTATGGGGCGTTCGCGGGTTTTAGCTTGAAACATTCGTTCGGACAGGATTTGATTCAAGGTAGTGATAGCACGAGACTTTATGAGAACCCCAATGGCATCGTCGAGGGAAGATAAGTTGTCGAGACATTCTTTCCATGCCGAATAAATTTGGTAATCGTCGGCACTGACCCATCCGAAATCTTCCTCACCGGGCCAGCCCAATTCGGTGAGGGTGTCAAAAAATAGCTTGGCCCATTGACTGGGAAGACGATCTTTGGTCTGAGATAAATAAAAGCTCCAGCGTTTAAAGAAATCGTCAAATGCAGAAGGCGGTGCCGAGTCGATATTCAGGGAATTCATGCGCTGGGATGACCATTCATGCTCCAGCTCAATGGCTTCGGAGTTTAGTTCCCTGCCACAGTTGAAAAACGGACTTTTTATTAGAAGAGCCAATGTGCCGAGCGGTTGCAACGTGGACGTGGCACTCAGGATTTGCATGCCCGTCCATATCATTGGCTCGTTAGCAAGCGGAGTGCCCAGGGAAATATTGAATGGAGGCTCGCCTTTTTTATCTGGAAAAACAGAATTTGGAGTCAGTTCCATTTTAAATTCCCTGGCGATCAGAGAGCGGTATTGGTCCAGAGAAGGAACGACCACGCCGACAGTTTTTTCTGGACTATAAATAGAACGAATCCACCGCGCACATTGAACGACTTCATTTTTTCTGTTTTTATAGGCTCTCAACTCCGCGCCCGAAAAGAAGGGGTCGGTGGGTGGCTCTTCCCATATGGCCTCGCAACCTTTGCTTTCAAGGAATTTTACCCAATCCGCAAGTCTTGGAGCTGTTTCCAGATAGCCTACCAGGGATAATTTTCTGGGGATCGGGATTTCGCCCTGTTCCATTTTTTTATGAACAGATGTCAGGAGAAGCGCAGGGTCGACGGCGTTCAGCTCTGCAAGTCGTTTTTCGTAACGTCGTTTCCATTTGAAGAATTGTCGCGTTTCCTCATTCAATACGATATCGGAAGGATTTGCCGACAGGCCATAGTCAACGATGATCTGATAGGCATCTTTGGCTTGCTCTGCGGATGATGCGAGGTGGATGAGGGGAATATCGTCTTTACGAAGAGATTGACGGATAATGGTTTCCCAAATTTTCTTTGCCTGCAGATCGCTGAGGAGGCGACGGTTGGGCAGGGATTCTGCCCAGAGTCTTTTGAGCCACGCGTTCAGAGGAAGAATCTCAGGAGCATCCCAAACGTCGAGACCTTCCTTCAGGCGATCTTCATTGTATTTGAGCGTGAGCCAGCGGGCGAGCCGAACGCTAACGGTGAGAATTGGAAAAGGTTCAGATGGCTCAGCCATGATTTGTCAGGGTGTGTCTTGAACCCATACTTCGCCAGTGGTCGTGGTTTCGCGTTTCCATATGGGGGTGATGCGCTTCAATTCGGCGATGGCCCATTCGCAGGCGATAAAGGCTTCTTTCCGGTGTTCGCCAGCGGCGACGATGAGAACGATGTTTTCTCCAATGTCGATTTTGCCAATGCGATGGATGATGCTCATATCAATGATTTTGTATTCTTCGATGGCTCTTTGCCGAATTTCTTCCAGCTTTTTTTCAGCCATCTGCGGGTAGTGCTCAAAATTCAACTCGGAAATGGTTTCGCCTTTGGATTGTTCGCGTCCGGTTCCGAGGAAAGTGACGATGCCACCAATATTTGGAGACACTTTTTTGATAGCTTCTATTTCATCGCTGACGTCAAAATTTTCTATTTGGATTCTGACTTTTGATTCGAGTGCCTGGCTCATTATTGATTCCTTAATTATTGAGTTCCGCCCGAAAAAGGGGGTAGTAAAGCCACTTCATCGTCGTCGTTAAGAATATGATCCATCGAGACTACGTCCAGGTTGACAGAAATCATGACCTTTTTCTCGTGAACCATCTTCCCTAACTGCGGATTGGTTTTTGAAATAGCCTGACATAGGTCGAGTAGAGACGATCCCTTTGCCAGATCGAAATGATCTTCTTCTTTTCCTGCAATATTTTTTAGGCTAGCGAAGTACTTTACGATTATCATAAGATTTGTTGCGGCACTCAGTCCAGCCGGATTTATTTGTTGTTTTCGCGATTGAATACGCCAGATTTGCCGCCGGATTTATGTGCGAGTTGAATGTTATCAAATTTCATTTCGCGGTCGATTGCTTTGCACATGTCGTAAATGGTCAATGCCGTTACAGAGACCGCCGTCAAAGCTTCCATTTCGACGCCTGTTTGCCCGGTGACTTTAACGGTGGCAGTGATGTCGATGGAACTGAGCCCTGTTTCGGGGGCGGGTTCGTCATTTATACTGAAACGGATGTCTACTTTGGTCAATAATAAGGGGTGGCACATGGGGATGATATCAAAAGTTTTTTTGGCTCCCATTATTCCCGCAACCTGAGCAACAGCCAGTACGTCGCCTTTTTTGATTTGGCCTTCTTTAATTCTGTTGAGAGTCGCCGGTTGCATATGGACCCGGCCCTCGGCAACGGCTACGCGTTCGGTGATGTTTTTTTCACTCACATCAACCATGCATGCACGTCCATCTTCATTGAAATGTGTCAGTTCAGAGTTCATGGCGGTAGTTTACCTGATATTTTCCCTATTTTCACGTTTTAATCGGCTATGAAAAAACGCAGAGTATTGCTCCTCTTAGGGATTATTATTTTTCTTTATGTGGCCTTCCTGGCGACACATAGAACTGTTTTACCCTTTTTTTCGGAGTTTTTATACATACAATCGCCACCACAAAAAACGCAATTGGTGGTTGCGGCCACGGCGACCTATTCCCGCTTTCGCTACGCTCTGGATTTGATAAAATCTGGGCAGGGTGAAAGTTTATTATTGCTCGGAGACATGCGCATCAAAATGACTGTGCTGGACAGTAGCAAACTGGAACTGGCCCGTCAGGAGGCAATTGAAGAGAAAATAGATCGTTTGTTCGTGGAGCATTCAACGAGCACACGGCACGACGCGCAGTTGGCTCGCGAACTGATGGTTGAGAAAGGTTGGACTTCGGTTTCGGTTATCAGTGACGCCTACAATATGCGACGAGTGAAAATGATTTTTGAGGCTGTTTTTGAAGGAATGCCTGTTGCTATTTCTTTTCACAGTCCGCCTTCTGAGAGGAATCCCTATAGCCCGGATCTTTGGTGGCGGTCGCCGGGGAGTTTTTCCTATGTGATCAGTGAATGGATCAAGTTTCCTGTGAACCTGGTTCTTTTGTCCCGAGGGAAGGGATGATGAATTTCTGGCAGAAGTGGAGAAAATCCATCGGGGTATTTTTTGTGCTGGTGTTGGTACTGCTTGCGTTATCACCAAAAATTTTGACAGGGGTGGGGGAGTACCTTTTGGTAGAGGAGAGATCGCCTGAGAAAATCATTACAATAACTCCGGCACTATCAGAAAAAATCGCATCGGAATATCATGAAGGCAAGGTCTCTACGATTTATGTATTTGTGGGAAATCACAGTCGATCCTGGAAAGCCTTGCGGAAATTTGATTTCAATCATTGGGTGATGAGTCGTGCCAGAGAATTTAAAATAGACGAGGGAGCGATTCGGGTCATTAAAAGCAATTTGGATATGAGTCCTGATGGGATGAAATATCTCGGGCAGTTTTTATTGGCAGAGAATATTTCATCAGCGGAAGTTTTTGTGCCGTATTATCAGACAAGGGGCTTTCGTTTTTTTACTGATAGGGCTTTGGGAGCGAAAGCAGGTTCGATTTATGTGCGACCTTTGTTAGATAATTCATCAAATAATTTTGAGAGATGGTGGTTGAATACAGCGTTGGACAATCTTTTCCTAGATCAGTACCTGAAAATATTCTGGTATTACTTCAATACTGCGTTGGGAGTATCTGTTTTTGAGGGAGGCTCGTAAAGTCCGAGCGGGTTGCCATCGGGATCACTGAAACGTATTAACTTCCCGTATGGAAATATTTGAACGGGCTGGTCAAAACAGATTCCTTTTTCTTGTAAATTTTTTATGGAAGACTCAATGGAAGTGGCCATAAAAAACAGAACAGCGCGTGTTGCATTATTTGGGGAATTTGAAATATCGGGTTCCAGATGTAAAGCGAGACGTTGGCCCTGTATTTCAAATTCGGCCCAATCACTTTGTTGAAATAAAGGATTGCGGTCAAACAAGTTTTTATAATAAATAACAGCCCGTTCCATGTCCGTTACGGGCCAGGAAATAAAAGCAATGGCTTTGATTATTTCATTCATGTTTGCGAAGGGGGAGGGGGACGCTTGTCATTAACCAGCATCGTTCTCGTTTTGTTTTCGTGCCTATGTCACGCATATTGGAATATTTTAACTCGTTCCAGTGCCAATTCACTTTTTTTTTCAGGACTGAAAGGATTTGGCATTGTTTGCATGGCGGCACTGTTTTTTTTGAATTATGATTTTAAAAATATAGATGCGGTCTTGCTTTATTGGGCACTGTTGTCTGGTATTTTGCATGGCCTTTATATTTTTTGTTTGTCACGCGCTTATTACTCAGAGGATATTTCTTATGTGTATCCGATCGCGCGATCTGCGCCGGCCTTCATTCCCTTGTTTGCGTTTATATTTTTGGGCGAACGATTGGATGCAAATGCGTTGGTGGCTATAGTTCTGATCGTATTTGCAGTGTACCTCCTGCATTTCGATGGAAATTGGAAGCGGGGTTGGGCCAATCTTTATCAGGCGATTCTTCATAAGAATTTACGATGGGCCTATTGGACCTTGGGAATGGTCGTTTCATATTCACTGGTAGATAAAAAGGGGATGGATTATTTCTTTATTCTTTCCCCTGAGAAGGGCTTGGAAAATGGAATCGTATTTTTCTTTATGGAATCTGTGGTCTGTTTTTCTTTATACAATATTTATCTGTTTCGTACTTATGAAAAAGATAAAATCATTAGCTTGTGGCGAAGTGAATGGCGGAAAGGTTTGCTGGGGGCTATTGCGACGCTGGGTTCTTATGGATTGATTTGCGGAGTTTTGCAATTTGAAGAGGTTAGTGCAGTGGTGTCATTGCGACAAATTAGTGTTTGCATGGTGATATACTGGGGTTGCTGGATAAAGAAGGAACCCTTTGGTCTTGAAAGAATGACCGCTGGTGTTTTGATTGTAAGCGGTGTGGCTTTGATGGCCTTGTAGTTTAGAGGTATTTCTAATATTACGACCTATATAAAATTTTTCAGGAGATTTCTTGTGCAGAAAATAAAAATCACAATCGTTTGTTGTTTGCTTTTGACGTGGACTGTCTTATGCGGTTTGGCAGTAGCGGCAGATCGATCAACGCAAACCCTTCGTCTGGATAATGGACTCGAAGTTTTGTTGATTTCCGATCCTGATGTTCATCGTAGTGCGGCGGCATTGGCTGTTGGAACAGGGATGCTCTATGATCCGCCTGAAAAACAGGGCTTGGCGCATTATCTGGAGCATATGCTCTTTCTTGGAACAAAAAAATTCCCAGAAGTGGGCTCCTACAAGAAATATCTGGATGCCAACTCAGGTGCAAGCAATGCTTATACATCTTCAGTGATAACCAATTATTTCTTTCAAGTTTCCCATGTAGGATTCGAAGGGGCTTTGGATCGCTTCAGCGACTTTTTTAAAGCACCTCTTTTTGACGAGAAGTACTCCGAGCGGGAAGTCAATGCGGTGAGCAGTGAGCATGATAAAAATAAGCGAAGCGATGGTTGGAGACTTGCGCGCGTCGAGCAATTAACGGCTCGTCCGGGACATCCTATGCGGAGTTTTGGTACGGGTAACAAGGACACGCTTGCGGGTGATAATGGCCCTGCGTTACGTGCATTTTTTGAAAAGTATTATTCTGCCAGAAATATGAAGCTTTCTATGATTTCAAATCTCCCCTTACAACAGCAGGAAGATCTGGTTCGTAAATATTTTTCTGCCATTTTAGATCGGCCGGTTGAAAAGCCATTTGTTGATCCTGTTTTCAGAGCACCTCTGGATGGAAAGTTTAAATTACTAAAAGTGAAGTCCCTTAAGGATTTGAGATCACTTTCAGTGGAGTTCCCGACGATTCGTCTGGCGGATCATTTGGAAAGCAAACCAGCCGGTATTCTTGGTTCGATCATTGGTTTTGAAGGAAAGGGATCTCTGTTATCGCAATTAAAAGAAGAGGGACTGGCTTTGGGGTTGAGTGCCGGAGGGGGGAACAGTCACCCCGACCTCAATTCGTTTAGCATCAGTGTTTCTCTCACGCCCAAAGGAATGGAAAACTATCTGACGGTGATGGAGCGAATTTTTTCCTATATTGAAATGTTAAAAAAGCATGGCTTTAAAGAGTACACGTATAAAGAAAGTGCGGCAATGGCGAAGATAAATTTTGAATGGAAAAATCCAGATGAAGGGATGGGCTACGTTGCGGGTAAATCTGCTTTAATGTTCGATTACAAATTGGAAGACGTTGAAACGCTTCCGTACCTGTTCAGAAAATACGATCCTTCTGCTTACCGTGCGATAGTAGACACCTTGAGACCGGAAAATGCACTCGTTGTTTTGCAGTCAAATTCGGTAACTGTTGATCAAAAAGAAAAATATTATGGAGTGGAATATTCGTTGACTGAAGTCGGGGGGGACTCTTTTGTCCGCTTAGAGTCACCTCAGGAAATTTCCACTTTGAACTACCCTGAAAAAAATGATTTTATCCCTTACAATTTGAAAAAAATTGAAGAAGACCCGCATGTGGTTTGGGATGATGAGAGGGCTCGTGTTTGGTTTAAATTTGACAATCGTTTCAAACAACCAAAAGCGGTCATGAGTTTTCGCATCGAAACACCTCATATTTACGACACGGTTCAAAATCTGATGACGGCAAAACTATATGATGCCGCAGTTCATGAGGGGTTGAATGAGTTGGTTTATCCTATAAAGATGGCGGGCCTTTCTTATGCATTGAATTTGACCAAGAAAGGTTTTGTTTTCAATATCGGTGGCTATTCCGAACGATTAGAAGACTTGCTGGCACTGGTCACTGAAAAATTGAAAGAAGTAAATATCAATGAACAAAAGTTCAACGATTTAAAGGAAGTTCTGTTGAGAGGCCTGGAGAACAATAAGATGGGGCAGGCTTATAGTCGTGGTGGCTATTACTCGACTTTGCTTTGGATGAAAAAACATTATTCTGATGAGGAAAAAATATCAGCATTGAAAACGGTGAGCTTTCAGGATATCCAATCCTATGCAAAATCCGTATACAAGAGAACCTTCATTACAGGGGTAGCGCACGGTAATTTGACAGACGAACAGGTAAAACGAAGTGTGAAATTATTGTTGAACGAACTGGGTGGCGATCCTCTTCCAGAATCGGATCGTTATAAGATTGATGTCGAGCGGATGGCTGTGGGAGATGAGGTTGTATTTTCGAAACAGGTTCTGGACAACAATCATTCGATTTCATACGGCATTCAAATGGGCGAGGAAAGTATTGAACTCAAGGCCAAAGCCGCTATGATTGCATCCATTACCAAGGGTGATTTTTACACGCAGATGAGGACCAATCAGCAGTTGGGTTATATTGTTTGGAGTTTCCAGCAGACACTGGAAGATCTTTTGTTTTTTAAATTTATTATTCAGTCTGCTACGCATGATCCCTTTGAATTAAAGCGTCGCATAGAAAGTTGGTTGGCTACATCTTCAAAGCTGTTTGATGAATTGTCAGACGAGGAATTTGAAAAACATCGCGAAGGTTTGATCGTTTCTCTCGAAAAGAAGGGCGACAGTATTGGAGAAGTTCTGAGTGAATTTTATCATTTGATCACAGAAGAAGATGCTGATTTTCAATACAATAATAAAATGATTCAAGCTGTGAAGGAGTTGAAGAAAGATGATGTTGCGCTACTAGCACGCAAAATGTTCCTAGAGCATTTGGCTCCGCGTATGGCGGTGTTGATGCGCTCAAATAGTTATGATAAATCAGTCCCGAGCGGGACTCTTTCATCGGTGGAAGAGTTTAAGAATCGATTTACGCGTTAAGGCCAAAGGTGTTTTTCGTATTATGAAATTTATTTCTTTAATAAAACGCGGTGCCAACTTGGTCAAATTGGGACGTGCTGTTAGGGAATTACGCCGCGCAAGCAGTGAAGAAAAAAAGCACTGGGCGAGGAATTATCTGGCAGAATCTTTAGGTGCTTCGCGAGGAATTCCTGCAAAGGTAGGTCAGTTTATGACGATGGATTCTGCCGATGCGGAGCAAAGAGAGGTTCTGAATCAATCGATTCCAGCGTTGTCGCTTGAGGAAGTGGAAGAAGCTTTAGCGGAAGCTTGGGGGGCTCCTTACACCCATTTTTTAAGTTCGCTGGATCCCAAGGGAATCTCGGCATCTTTAGGACAAGTGCATTTTGCTAAATTGAAGGATGGGCGGGAGGTTGCGGTAAAAATCCAGTACCCTGAAATTTCAAAATCGGTAGAGGCCGAGATGAATATAATGGGCTGGTTGCCGCGTGTGGGCCCGGTTGCAAAGTGGGGATTCCGCATGGAAGATTACCGCGATGTTTTTTGGGAAAATCTAAATGAAGAATTGGATTACCTCAAAGAAGCAGAGCAACAGGAGACCTATAAAAAACTTCTCAATCCGATGAAGGAAGTGATCGTCGCTGAAACCATTGGCGAGCTTTGCCGACCGGGTATTTTGCTACAACATCGCGAAGATGGTTTCAGTATGGACAAGGCCGAGACGATGGTTTTGGATCAGAAAAGGGCGATGGGACGGGTATTGCTCAAGCATTATTTTCATATGATATTTAATTGTGGCTATGTGCATGCAGATCCTCACCCGGGAAACTTTGCCTTTCGTAAAACAGGGCGCGATGGTTTTGCTTTAATCGTTTACGATTTTGGATCGGTTTTAAAGATTCCAGAAGAAGTCCGGCTGATTTTGTTACGAATGATTCTGGCTCTCCGTCGACATGAGAAACTTTCCCCAATCGATTGCCTCGGTGCTATAGGGTTCGATGTTGATAAACTGGTAGACATCAAGCCTGCGTTGCCCGCATTGCTCAGTGTGCTATTTGAGCCGTTTTTGCAGGAGGCACCGTTTTCAGCAAAAGATTGGGAGTTGAGTGAACGTTTTGATCGAATCGTGGGTGACCTGAAGTGGTGGTTCCGATCTGCCGCACCGCCTAATTTGATTTATTTGATGCGTATACTGCACGGTCTTTCTTCAATGCTCAATCGTTTGGATGTGTCTTTGTCCTGGTCGTTTGTATTGGATCAAACTTGCAGTGATATTTTTCCAGACGCTCTTCAGGTCACTATTCCTCAGATAGAAAAAGACGGTGTTGTCGGTTTTGATGGCATGGCACGTTACTTAAAAATAAATGTGGTGAAGAGCAACGGAAATAAAGTGCGTTTGACAATGCCTGCCCGTGTAGCAGATGAGCTTGAAGAGGTGATCGAGCCAGCAGTTCTTGAATCGATCAGGAGGCAGAAGATTGATTTAGAAAAAATACAGACACGAGTTGTGAAGTCGGGTTTTGTGCCACAGGAGGTTTTCTCTCTCGTAGACGAAGAAAGGGAAGTGAAGGTTTGGTTGGAGTGAAGCCTCCGAGAATCCTATTCAATTGCGTTGGGCTTTTTGCAAAGCAGAAAGATTTTCCTGGGCTTCTTTGCAGTCGGGATCGAGTTCGAGAGTTTTTTGAAAATTGCGGATAGCGGCGTCGGTTTGTTTTTGGGTTTTGTAAAGAATGCCAATATTGTTGTAAGCATCGGCGTGGTTGGGATTGATGCGAATCGCTTCCAGATAAGCTTTTTCTGCCTGAGAAAAATCTTTCTCCATAAAAAAAATATTGCCGATATTGCTGTGTGGGTAGGAAAAATCAGGATCAGCCGAGATCGCTTTCTGAAATTGTTCCAGAGCCTCAGTTTTCTTTTTATTAGCGGCCAGCACACTTCCGAGCAAATTATAGAGACTGGACCGAATTCTTGCGCTGCCTGTTTGCAAGCTTATTCCTTTTCGGGCAAGAGAGTCTGCAAGTGCGAGGTCCTGTTCGTTTAAAGCCTGCGTAGCAGATTGAAGGTAGTCTTCTGCCGTTAGTAGATTTGCAGGGGTATTGGGAAGGGCTGTGCTTGTACGATGGTTTTCCCGGGATTTATAAATAAAAATCCCAACCATCATAATGACAGCCGCACAGGCGGCCCAAATCGTTTGTTCGGTCTCTAGCATAAAGTTTTCCAAAAGGCCAACTTATCATTTTTTTAGGGCAATGGGAAAGAACCATTTTAAGAGAGCGCTGAAAAAAAGAATATTTTTGATATTGAATGCTTCTTATAATGGGTAACCTGGGGAGGGGAATTTCTCCATTTGGAGTTTTATTCAACAGGCCTTTTAAGGATAAATGTTGGGGGAGTGATAAAAAAACGTTTTCCCTTGTAATTAGTAGATAAAAAAATATACACTGTCTAACTTAAAAAGGTATAAAAACCGCCTTTTTTAATTCGCGGATGAGCCGCATTGACGGTTACGATAAATTTTCAGGAGGGCATAAGATATGATGGGCATAGGATTACCTGAACTGATGATCATTCTAGTCATTATTATGATCATTTTTGGAGCGGGAAAATTGCCAGAGATTGGAAGCGCATTTGGGCGAAGTATTAAGAATTTTAAAACTTCAATGAAAGATGCCCAAGAAGAGGATGAGGCGGGTGGCGCAGAAAATCCGACAGAAGCCCAAGCGGAAATTGATGAAAGTACTTTGACGGATGAAGAAAAAGAGGCCTTGGCCAGACAAAGAGCTGAAGAAGAGGGTGCGGCTAAAGATAAGGCCATGAAAGATGAAGCGCAGGCTTTTACCGATTCGCTTCCACGAAAAGGTTCTTACGATTACGCACAAGATCAGGCCGATCAAGCGAAGAAAAAGGCATAGCCGATCAAATTTAATTTGTAGAGAAAATCAGAAAGCCCCTTTCCCGAAACCGGGAAAGGGGCTTTTTTGTGTCTAAATTACAGGCTGATTTTTTCTCGAGTTTTCAAAGGAATGAAAAAATCATTAAGTAATAAGGGTGACTCTACTTCTCGTCATCGTAGGACCAAGGTTCTTTTAAATTGTCGGTAGTCCAGATGGTGAGGCCATCCATGTCCTTGTAGATGCCTTTGGTGAAAAAGTTGAAAGGGTCAAAAAAACGAATTCCTTTATTCTCATCCAGTTCAAAATTCACCTTCTCCGCTTGCAATTCATTGCCTTTGCATTCAAGAAATCTATCGGGTGCTACTTTTGATAATTTAAAAGCTTCTTCAATTTTACCTGGGTCCATCGTGCTTTCCGAGACAATTTCTTTTACTTTCGCCATCACGGCAGACACGTCTTCTTCTGACAAATGGTGCATTTTCATAATAAAACCGATTTGTTAAATTGTTGGATATTGTGGGTTATTCAGATTTAAATAGAAAAACCGATTGTTGTTCCCGTTGTTTTTCCTATTATACCCTGAATTTCTTTATTTTGAACGTGTCTGTAATTTTCTTCAGGACACTGGAAACTTTTTTTTATAAGTTTTGGGTGCTGGGAAGTGATTCGGGCAATGCAACACCTTTTCATTCACGATAGACATCCTGTCTTGATGGCTTAAAGTGTCGAATTGCAAGTAGGTTAGAACTAAAGCTCGTCGGCAATGACGGCTTTGAGTTTTCCGCGAAGCCTGAAGACGGCTTTGGAATGAATTTGCGAAACGCGTGATTCGGTTATGCCCAGAACCTCACCAATTTCTTTCATGGTGAGTTCCTCGTAATAGTAAAGAGAAATCATCAGGCGTTCTTTTTCTGGAAGGGTGTCGATGGCTTTTGCGATGATTCCTTTCAGTTCGGTGAGGCGCATTTGGGTTTGAGGGTCTGCTTCACTTTTTCCCGCCAGGCAGTCGAGCAAACTTTGTTGTTCGCCTGTATCTTTGGAAATCCCCAGATCTTCAAGGCTCAAGAGAGGCATACTTCGGGTTTGATTTACAGCCCCGTAAAACTCGTCCATTGAAACGCCCATTTCTTCAGCCGTTTCTTCGTCTTCTGGTGGACGTCCCAGTTTGGCCTGAAGTTTTTGTACGATTGCATCCATTGAAGAGGCTTTTTGACGCACTGAACGAGGTACCCAATCCATTGAGCGCAGTTCGTCCAGGATAGCTCCTCGTACTCGAAACTCCGCATAAGTTTTAAATTTGGCACCGCGTGTGGAATCGTATTTTGAAATGGCATCGATCAAGCCCAAAACGCCAACGCTTATCAGATCATCGACTTCAATATGAGGCGGCAGGCGCAATGCAATGCGATTGGCTACATACTTGATCATAGGCGCGTATTCCTTGATGACTGCATCCCGATTTTCGGGGCTGATCTCTATAGGGTCAATCACATTTTCTTTATTCATAGGGCGTACGCTTCTCAATCTGGATACTTGGATTCAATTAGCTGTTTTCCGATTCCGGGGTCTCAATCATTTCAGGTGCTGGTTCTTGATATTGCTCTTCTGCCATAAGGTGTAGCAAGGCGAAGGCAACACCTCCAAACAGGAGGCTAGCTCCGGCACCCCTTAAGATCGCTGTTACGTAGGTGGCTCCACTCATAATGCTTCCGATTGCTACAAAGCCAAAGGAAAAAAGAGCAAATGCCATTGCCAATTTTTGTATGGTTAGTTGTTTCATTGGATTTGTAGGGCACTTCTCCAGAATAGAGGTTGATCTTCTGGTGCGGCTTGTTTTTCTGAAGAAATTTTATTGGCTAATTCCTTCATGCAAAGGCTGGCTTTTGTGTAAGGGTATAATTGCATGAAAGGTTTTTGATTTCTTACGGCTTTAGAGACGTTGGGGTCATAAACGAGATGCCCCAGGTATTCAATCGACACGCCCGTCAAAAATTTATCGGTCACTGCACTGAGGTGTCGAAAAACACCTTGTGCTTCAAGTTCGGATTTTACGGAGTTGATAATCACTCTGAAATGTTTTTGCGCATGTTTTTGATTCAATATTTTGATCAAGGCATAAGCATCAGTCAAAGATGTGGGTTCAGGGTTAATCACTAAGACTATTTCGTTTGCCGCACTGCAAAAATAGGTGACGTTGGTTGAAATTCCTGCACCGGTGTCAAACAATAGAAAATCAAAACCAGCACTCACTCGATCCAGCTCATCCATGAGGAGCATTTTCTTTTCTGCATTGAGCTGGGTCAGTTCCTGAAGACCGTCTCCTGCGGGTAAGAGTTTTATACCGCCGGGGCCTTCAACGAGAATTTCCTCTACCGTTTTTTCTCCTGATAGTACGTGCCCAATATGAAATTTAGGGGCCAATCCTAACAAAATATCGATATTATTCAAGCCCAGGTCGGCATCGACAACGATTGTTTTAAAGCCTCGGCTTGCTAAGGCATACGCCATATTGGCAACGACATTGGTTTTACCAACACCGCCTTTGCCGCTACTAACAGCCAAGGTTCTCAATGAAGAATTATTCATGTTTCGGCCCACAATTTTCCTTAATGTTTCTGCCTGGTTACCCTTTTGCACTTAGACCTCCTAATCTAGCTTGAATTCAGTTAAAAATCAAACGAATTACCTTTTTCTGGTTCGCAATTTCAATGTCTTCGGGCACTCGTTGGCCGGATGTGAAATAGGAAAAGGGCAATCGGGTTCGTAAAGAGAAGTTTAATAAAGATCCGAAATTCAGTCCTTCGTCCAGTTTTGTGAACAGGGCGCGATCCAGACCGAGCGGAGCCAGTTGTTTGTGTACAGCGTTCAATATTTTTTCTTGAGATGAAATGCTTGCGACGAGGTGGGTTTCCACTTTGCCGACGGTTTCGAAAATTTCTTTTAATTCAGCGGCGTAACCTGCATCTTGATGGCTTCGACCCATTGTGTCGATCAAGATCAAATCCTTGTCCTGGTGTTTTTTGATGCTGCTTTGGAACTCGTATTTGTCGGCGGCCAATTCGGTTGGAATCTGCATGATGTCGCCGTAAATTTTGAGTTGATCGAAAGCACCCATGCGATAAGTATCGAGAGAAATCAGGGCGACTTTCTTTTTTTGTCGTAATGAGAAATCGGCGGCCAGTTTTGCGATTGTTGTTGTTTTTCCAGCTCCCGTTGGTCCTACTAATGCGACGCGTTTCTGACTTCCTTCAGTCAACTGAACAGGGCCTGCGCAATCCATCACTCGGGTCAAGAGTTTTGTTATGTCCTGATCCCGCTTATTACTGTCTTTTGCGCAAGAATTTCCTGCTTTTTCAATTATTTTTCCCGCAAGCTTCTCATCAACTCCACTTTGGGTCATTTGTTGAAATATTCCAAATTGGGATTTATCGAGGCCTAGTAGATGTGCTCGTTCGCTTTGGCTTGCAAGTGACATAACGAGCGAGGGGAGGTCGAGAGAGTCGTTATTCCAGAAATTCGGGTCGGGGTCGCTTGCATTTGATTTTCCATTGCCGATGTTCTCCCAATTTTGAACAGGAGCGTAATCGATAGCGGCGGTGATTTCAACTTCCCCAGGCATTCCTGGTCGAGCGGGTTTAATACAACGCGAACTTATGATTAAGGCATCTTCCCCTAACTCGTGCTTGACGGTATCCAATGCCCTTGCGTAGCTGGATGAAATGAATTTTCTAACTCGCATTGAGACCTATTATTTTGAGGTTGTTGATTTGCACACTGGGTACGATTTCACTATGCGATAAAACGACCAGATCGGGCATGAAGCGTTCTGTAAAACGTCGTAGATGCTGTCGAATGGAAGGTGATGCCAGCAAAATAGGAGCGGTCTCCAGTTTTGGGGTTATGGTTTCGACAGCTTCCTTGAGTCCTTTCAATAATTTTTCTGCCACGCTCGGTTCTAGAGCTAGAAAAGAGGTGGTCTCTGTTCTTTGTACAGATCCTTCTAGAATATCTTCAATACGGCGATCCAGAGTCATGACAGCGAGTGAACCATCGCTGGATTGGTATTGCTTTGTAATGGGCCGAGCCATGGCTTGGCGAACGTATTCTGTCAACAGGTCGGGATCGGTTGTGGTTCCTGCAAAGTCAGCCAGCTGTTCAAGAATGGTCCGCAGGTCGCGTATCGATATTTGCTCTTTCAGCAGGTTCTTCAATACCTTCTGAACTTTTCCAAGGGGAAGCAGGTTGGGGATCAATTCCTCGATTACCTTGGGATTAGTTTCTTTGAATTTATCCACCAGAGCCTGAACTTCTTGACGGCCCAACAAATCCTGACCATTTCTTTTGATGGTTTCTTTGATATGGGTGGTGATTACGGTAGCGGGATCGACCACTGTGTATCCAGCTAATTGGGCGTCTTGTTTTGCATTTGGAGCGATCCAAACGGCAGGTAGGCCGAATGTGGGTTCTTCTGTTGGGACGCCAGGAATCTCGCGCTCTGCCGTTCCAGGGTTCATTGCCAGCAGACGATTCATCATGATAGATCCACGTGCAACCTCCACACCCTTTATGAGAAGGGCGTATTCATTAGATTTCAATTGTAGATTGTCGCGTATATGGAGAGGGGGAACGATGAATCCCATTTCCAAAGCAAACTGGCGACGAACAGACTTTATACGATCGAGCAGTTCTCCGTTGCGGTCTGAATCGACGAGAGGAATCAACTCGTAGCCCACTTCCAATTCCATCATGTCGAGAGGCAAGATAGATTCTACTTTTTCTTGAACAGGTGCTTTAGCAGACTCATCTTTTTTATGAGCCTCAATGAGATTGTTTTTTCCAATATCTTTGTATTTTGTAATACCGACTAGCCCCGCCAAAATGGACAATATTAAAAATGGAAAATGGGGAAGGCCGGGAATCAAAGCGAAAAAGAATAGGGCGGCAGCAGATATCAAAAACGCATTGGGTTGGTTGAGCAATTGCTCAATCAAATCTGCCGGTAGATTTTTTGCGGCAGATGATCGTGTAACAACCAGGCCTGCGGCGGTGGATATGATAAGTGCCGGAAGCTGAGAGACGAGACCATCACCAATGGTCAACAAGGTATAAACCTGTGCGGCTTCAACCGTATCCATACCTAGTTGGAATACGCCAATGGCGAACCCTCCCAGAATATTGATTAAGGTGATTAGGATACCAGCGATTGCGTCACCGCGTACAAAGCGGATCGCACCGTCCATAGAACCGTAAAAGTCGGCCTCATTCTCTAATTTTTCTCGTCGGAGTTTGGCATCCTGTTCGGTGATGATCCCCGCGTTGAGATCGGCGTCGATGCTCATTTGTTTTCCAGGTATAGCATCGAGGGTGAATCGTGCGGCGACTTCAGAGGTTCTCACCGAACCTTTGGTGATAACGATAAAGTTGATCATTACCAGAATGACGAATATGACTGTTCCTACGACGAAGTTGCCGCCGACGACAAAGGAACCAAACGATTCGATCACTTCCCCTGCGGCTCCAGACCCTTCGTTTCCTTGAAGCAAAATGACGCGGGTGGTGGCAACGTTCAGCGAAAGACGAAGTAGGGTGACAACAAGCAGGATAGAAGGAAATACGGTGAATTCCAAGGGACTCGTCATGAATATGGAAACCAGCAGAATAACCAGTGCGAATGTGAGGCTAAACGACAGAAGTAGGTCCAGTCCAATAGGCGGAATGGGCATTACCATGATAGCAAGGATGCCGATAATGCCCGCGGCGATTATAGATTCTTGCGGTTTAGCGGAAAATAGTTTGAAAACGCTCTCTGCTTCTAATGGTTTAGCCATGATGTTTGGGCACCGGTATTTATTTATTCAATAATTTGACGGTTTTGAAAAGATGGCTAGATCATAAACTCTTTTAAACAAAGGGTTTTGATTGACCTATCCATCAGCGGGCGTTGTCCTGACTCGCTTACATCAAATAATGCAATAGCTATGCCAAGTTTTTGTTTTTTAAGCGGTAAACGTAAGCCAAGATTTCTGCAACGGCTTTATATAGGCTGGAAGGGATGATTTGTCCGATATCGACGGTTTTGTAAAGTGTGCGGGCCAGTGGTTTGTCTTCGACCATTGGAATATTGTTTGCGCGGGCTACTTCCCGGATTCTTGCGGCCATTTCGTCTTGCCCTTTGGCGATGACGATGGGGGCGGCGGCACCCTCTGGATCGTATTTTATTGCGATAGATATATGGGTGGGGTTAGTCACGACGACATCGGCTTGGGGTACGGCTGACATCATGCGCTGGCGTGCCATATTCATTTGTGCATTACGAATGCGTTGTTTGATCTGGGGGTTTCCGTCCATTTCCTTGCGCTCGTCTTTGACTTCCTGCTTGGTCATTTTAAGGTTTTCCATATACGTGTACTTTTGGAATGCAAAGTCGAGAGCGGCGAGAAGCAATAAGGTCATAAAAACCTTGATCATGATTTCCAGTGCAACGTCGCCCATAAATGACATGATCTGGCTTGAATTGAACCCCATCATAGGCGGAATTTCTTCCCAATGTCCTTTAATTGAATAATAGGCGACGATCGATATAACTGAGATCTTGAACAGGGATTTGAAAAGCTCTGCAACGGAATTCTTTGAGAATATGCGTCCAAACCCTTTGAGAGGATTCAGCTTGTTGAATTTGGGTTGCAGGGGTGTGACGGAGAATTTGAAACCTTGAGTCTGGAACAAGTTGGCAATGACACCAGCAATCATTATAGAAATCAGAATAGGGGACAGTACCATGAAAATATTATCGAGAACCCATTTGAACAACAGATAAATTTCTTCGGTAGTAAAATTTGTGTTTCCTGCCCGGGTCAGTATATCGCGCCAGGAATACAGCATCTTTTGGGTGAGATCTCTCCCGGAAAACATGAATATGGAGATGGCACCAAGAAGAACAAAGCTGGAGGTGATTTCTTTACTATTAGCAAAGTTACCTTTTTTCTCAGCATCGCTGACACGCTTGGAGGACGCGTCTTCTGTTTTTTGGTCTTTATTGTCGTCTGCCATCGTTTTCTCGTGGTTTGCTTAAAAGGAACTCAGCAAACCTTTGAATTGCGCAGGAAGTAAATTTATCTGGTTTTGGATCACAATCGTAAAAAATGAGACGGATATCCCAACCATGATGAGTCCAACGCCAATTTGTAGAGGAAATCCAACAATGAAAACATTCATTTGAGGTACGGTTCTAGCGACAAGTCCCAGACCCACTGCGATAAAAAATAGTATCGCCATTGCCGGCGCGGCAATGCGTATGGCAACGGTGAAGGCGGAAACGAAAAAATTTAAAATCACTTCAGGCGCATGGGAGCCAAGATTGACTTGATTGACATCGATCAGAAAAAAACTTTGTGTCACCGCCTGAATCATTATGTGATGCGCATCCAGAATCAGGAACAACAGGATCGTCAATATATTTTGAAACTGAGCTGTTACGGAAACACTGGTGTCTGTTTGAGGATCTATGACGTTGACGACACCAAATCCCATTTGAAAATCGATGATGGTACCGGCAATTTGGACTGCAGTGAAAATCAGACGTGCTGTGTAGCCTATTCCAAAGCCTATCGTGACTTCAGCAAACAAATAGGTTGTTAAATCGAAAAGCCCACGAATAGGTGGTGCCGTCATAGTGGACTGGACTACGGGAAATATGGTGATACTCATTAGGAATGCCAGTCCTATTTTCATCT
>JAJDBG010000109.1 GCA_029261475.1 Nitrospinaceae bacterium | reverse complement strand
GGCATTCTCCAATTCGCGGACGTTACCGGGCCAGAGGTAATCTCGGATCAAAGTTTCTGATTCTGGTGCTAGATAGACTTTGGAGCGTGTCAGGGTACCGGAATAGCTCGCTACAAAATGCTGAGCCAGAAACAAGGCATCCTGAGATCGCTCTCTTAGTGGTGGCAAGTGAAGGGCCACGACATTCAAACGGTGGTAAAGGTCCTCGCGAAAACGTTTTTCTTCGATCAGTTGGTTCAGGTTCTGATGCGTGGCGGCGATGATACGAACGTTTGCCTTGAGCGTTGTTTTGCCTCCGACTCGATAATATTCCTTGTCCTGTAAAACCCGCAAAATTTTGGCCTGAAGTGCCGGGTCCATGTCACCAATTTCGTCAAGGAACAAAGAACCGCCCTCAGCCATTTCGAATTTTCCTTCTTTCGTTTCCGTTGCACCAGTGAAGGCACCTTTTTCGTGACCAAATAATTCCGATTCGAGCAGGTCGCGTGCGATGGCGGCACAGTTGATGCCGATAAAAGGTTTTTCGATTCTGCTGGAATAGTTGTGCAAAGCCCGAGCGACAAGTTCTTTTCCCGTCCCGCTTTCGCCAGTGATTAGGGTTGGCAAATCAGAGTCGGCGGCTTTCCCTATGATTTTGAAAACGTCTTGCATCTGCCTGCTTTTCCCGACGATAGGTCCCGTGGCAGTTTTTGTTCTCTCGCTCGATTTTTGGGGCGGCGAAATCTTTTGCAAGGTGATAACTTTTTCAACAAGGGCGTATATATCTTCCAGATCGAAGGGTTTGCTGACGTAGTCGTAAGCTCCCCGTTGCATGGCTTCTATTGTGTTGTTCATGGTGTCCTGCGCCGTTATCATGACGATGGGTATTGCGTCGTTGATTTCTTTAATACGAGACAGGAGATCGAGGCCGCTCATGCCTTCCATAAAAATATCTGAAAAAATCATGAGGAAAGAAGATGCTTCAATCTTTTCCAGAGCGGTTTCCCCGTCGGCAACAGCGGTGACACTCCAGCCCTTTTTTTCCAGAGCAAGCTTGAGGATGCTTCGGATATTTTCTTCGTCATCGACGATCAGAATTTTGTAGGTTGAGGACATGACGGTTATCGTATCATTTCTGTGGGAGGGGAAGAAATACCTGAAAAGTGGTTCCTGAATCTTTTTGCGAACTGACCTTGAGGGTCCCTTGGTGATTTTCGATGATTTTCAACGTCAAGGCCAGACCCAGTCCCATTCCTTTGCTTTTGGTGGTCACAAAGGGAGTGAATAAATTTTCGATTTGCTTGTCATCCATCCCGCATCCGCTATCAATGATTTCAACGACGATGAACAGGAGCGGTTTGATTTGGGAGGCGGAGTGCAGGGCGTAACTTCCATGATAGCGGGTATTGACTTGAATTTGCCCACCTGTCGGCATTGCTTCTCTGGCGTTTTTTATCAGATTGAGAAACACCTGTTTCAACTGATCGGGGTCAGCCTGTATCAAAGGTAGACTGGGATCGTATACCTGCTTGAGAGTGATTTTATTCGTCTCGAGTGTTTCTTTTTCTAATAAAAATATTTCTTCCAGAGATTGATGGATGTTGACAGGCTTTAATTTAGGCTCTGGTTCTTGCGAAAAATCCATCATTTTCTTGACCAGGCGATTGATCCTGTCGACTTCAGAAATGATTATTTTGATCAGATTTGCATTGGCAGAGGTTTCCAAATCAGCCAGCAACAATTGAGCCGAGGCGCGAATGCCGCCAAGCGGATTGCGTATCTCGTGCGCCATACCCAAGGTCAAGGCCTCGGCTGTGGACAATTGTTCCAGAGGGCGTGATACCTTTTCCAGATCTTTGAGCAAGCTCAAGTCTTTGATGACCGCCAAGGCTCCAAGAATCTCCCCTTGAGTTCCGAAAAGTGGGGAGAGGGTAACACCTGCAGGGAAAAAGGAAGAGTCGTTCTTCCTGCAAGCTTGAGCTTCAATGAGTTGATAGGATGCGCCGTTGGAAATGACTTGTCTGAATTTTTCTTCGAGTGGGTGCTGGTCGGGAAAAAGTATGGAAATGGGATTGCCTGTCAAGACTTCGCTCGACCGGCAAAACATTTCCTCCAGTGCAGGATTGCTTTTCTGGATGTTTAGCTCCGTGTCCAGAATCAATATCCCGTGGATGAATGACGAGAAGACATTTTTAATCAGGTCTTCTCTATGTTCCATAAAGCCTTCCGCTATTTGCTTGTCTTGACTTTCTTGGTTTTAGCACCTGAATATGGGTTTTTTGCGGCAGGTTCTTTTGCCTTGGGCTTGCTTTCTTTTGGAGCAGGCTTGGGTGCTGGAGTGTCAGAACTAGCACTTGTCGTATCACCATCGCTGGCCGCCGCTGTGGGTTTTGCATCATTGGAATCTTTTTCCCAACCACTTTTCCGGTTCTCAGAGGGGTAGTCCGTCGCGTACCAACCGCCGCCTTTCAAGATGAAACCCGAGGCAGAGACAAGACGTTTGACCTTACCTTTGCATTTTTCAGACTCACATTTTGTTAAAGGCTTGGCTGAAATAGATTGCATGGCTTCAAATGTGATACCGCATTTTTCACACTCATATTCATAAATTGGCATATACGATTGGCTCCTTAAATATTGGCCTATTTGCTATTTGGAAGATCCTGAAAACTATATAAGACTGACTGACCTCTCATGCAAGTTTAGGAGGGGATTCAGAATCATTTTTTACTGTGAAAGGTTACTTATATTCGGGTCAACCAACTCTCGAATTCAGGAATTTGTCCCTTTGCCGCTTCAAAGTAGGTCTTTTGAACCTTATCCGTGACAGGCCCCTTTTTCCCGGCACCGATGATTCGCCCATCCACTTCGCGAACAGGGGTGATCTCTGCGGCGGTACCTGTGAGGAAAATCTCGTCCGCGATGTACAATTCGTCTCGGGTGACACAATTCTCCGTCAATTCATAACCAGCGCGTTTGCATATTTGAGCGACCGCGTCGCGGGTGATGCCAGCCAGATTGGAGCAGGATAAAGGCGGCGTATTGATCTTCCCGTCGTTAACGAG
>JAJDBG010000108.1 GCA_029261475.1 Nitrospinaceae bacterium | reverse complement strand
TCCCGCTGGCATTGAATCAGCTCCGCTTGCTTCAGCTCTTTCAAATGAAAGGACAGTGTGGACAGAGGGATTTCAAGTTGTTCACCAATTTTCCCGGCAGAGACACCTTCTTTTCCTGCTTGAACTAATAATCGGAAAACTTCGAGACGATGCTCTTGCGCGAGAGCAGATAAGGCTGTGACTGCATTTAATATTTCCATAATTCTAGAAATATCAAATTATATGAGATAAGTAAACTGTTTTTATTCTTTCTGGCCAAAAGAGAAAAATATTTGAGCCTGTTTGCAGGAAAATCATGTGAGGTTCAGCACTTTCCTCTAGCGTGTATTTGCTCACTTGAAGGAAGGGGTTGTTTGACGTATCATTCTCAATCGTTGTTATCTTAAGATTTTTTATTCCTCTGTATTCTGAATGTTTGAACTCTCCCGATTCACAGGTACTTCAGCGCGATGTTATTTTCTATTTCCGTTTTTGTTTTAGTCGTGGTTCTGGTCGTGGCTGTCATCGCCATTGGTCCTGCGTTCTGGGGTTCGCCCTGGCATCCGTTGAGCCGAGGGTCGATTAAAAAAATTCTGGATTTTTCTGAGCTGAAGGCAGGTGAAAAATTTTACGAATTGGGTTCGGGCGACGGTCGTGTTTCATTATCCGCCGCAGAGGACTACGGGGCGAAGGCGAAGGGTTTTGAAATCGATCCGGTAAAAGTCTGGGTATCTCGATGGTTGGCAAGAAGAGCAAAGGTGTCTGAAAATGCAAAATTTTTTCGTGGTAATTTCTTTGAGACCGATTGCTCCGATGCCGATGTTGTCTATTTGTACCTGACTCATCAAGCGATGGATCGACTCTTGCCGCAATTGCGAGAGCAACTCAAGCCATCGGCACGTATTGTGTGTTATCGTTTTTGTTTCCGGGGCCAGGCACCGGATAAAATCAATGCAGAGAACAATCTCTTTCTTTATAGAATGGGAAGGGGCACAGCTGTGAATGCGTATTCTTAAACTCTTTGTTCGACCAGGCTTGTAACCCTCTTCAAAATAGTATTTTATAACAATTAAATCCGCTCGAGTTGAGGGTTAGCCAATGGTTTGCGGACGACGTATAAAACTGACATAATAGAGACATGAAAAAAATAATCATTATAGGCGGTGGTATTGCAGGGCTTGCCTGTGCCTACCGCATACAGGAAGAAATTGAAAACGGGGCGGATATCCAATGCGAAGTATTGGAAGCCTCTGGTCATTTTGGTGGAAAAATTCATACAGAACGTTTTGATGGTTTTCTGGTGGAAAGGGGACCCGATTCGTTCATCTCTCAAAAGCCTTGGGCGATACAGCTGTGTAAAAAAATTGGTCTTGCCGACCGTTTGACAGGGACCAATCCCGATCAAACCAAGACCTATGTTTACACTGGCAAACGCATGGTGACGATGCCCGATGGCTTGAGTCTCATGATCCCGACAAAATTTATGCCCTTTGCCTTGAGTCCGCTATTTAGCTGGGCAGGAAAAATACGCATGGGCATGGATCTTTTCCTTCCGGGAAAGGGTGATGATAAGGACGAAAGTCTGGCATCGTTCATTAGAAGGCGCCTGGGTGAAGAAGCCTTGAGGAAAATGGCAGAGCCGATGTTAGCGGGAATTTATGCCAGCGACCCGGAGACAATGAGTATCAAAAGTACTTTCCCGATGTTTTTTCAGGCTGAGCAGAAATACCGTTCCTTGATCCTTGGAGCCTTGGCTCGAAAACGACAAGCGAGTACTCAACCTGCTGTACCGAAGGGCCCTTCTCCATTCACACTGTTCATGACTTTGAAAAATGGTTTGGGAGAAATGACGGAACGCTTGTTGGAAAAATGTCCGAATATTTCTTTCCGCCCCAATACCGGTGTCAACGGGATTTCAAAAAATGGATCGGGGTGGAAGGTGGAACTCAAAGGTGAGGACCCGCTATCCGCTGATATCGTAATCTCCGCCGTGCCTGCAGGAATCAGTGCTAAATTGCTTCGGACTGCGGCACCCAAAACCTCGGGCTTGCTGGAGAAAATAAAATACGTATCCACTGCGACGGTTTCTATTGCCTATAAGAAGGAAGGTTTTGCTCATCCCTTGAACGGATTCGGATTTGTTGTTCCGCGCAACGAGGGCCGTCAGCTTCTGGCTTGTACTTGGACTTCTTCAAAGTTTCCCAGCCGTGTTCCTGAGGGGCATGTGATGTTGCGGTGTTTTGTTGGCGGGGCGACGCGAGAAGAGCTTGCTGAACAGGCTCCGGAAGAGATTGAAGCGATGATAAAATCAGAATTGCGTGAGGTGATGGGAATCACGCAGGAACCCGTTTTTTGCAAAGTTTTTCACAACCGCAAGTCCAACGTGCAGTACAGGGTAGGGCATGCTGACTTGATTGCTGAAATCGAATCGTCTTTATCAGAAACCCCGGGCTTGTATCTTACGGGAAGTGCTTACCATGGCATTGGGATTCCCGATTGTGTTCATGACGGGACTCTGGTCGCAGAAAAGGCATTGCAGGCATTGGCACCACCTGTCTGAAGAAGTAAGGCAAAGCGTATTTTTCTCATTGAGAGCTTGGTGTTTATATCTGATCCTTGTAGACGATGAAACTGTCGTGCGGATATATCAGATGGGTTTCTCCCCATTGATTGGGGGATGAGAGGTCCCATTCTGATTCATCTTCCAGTCGTTTGAGACGAATTCCCGCTGACCCACCATAGATCAAGAGAGCAAGCCCGTCCCCAGATTCTTCAATGTGGCAGGCGTAGGCGGGGCAGGGTTTTCCCGTTTCATGATCGTACCCCGTGATTTGCATGGCTTCATCGCTATCCTGCAATTTGTATTTAATGCAATAAACCTCGCGCGGTGAGTCTATATCGCGGTACACGGTGCTGACACTGGAATCGATGTTAGCGTTGGGTTCTATGTCAATGAACATGGTCGCTGGCTCCGTTTGCTCAGATTTAAGAAGTGAAAGAACGAATAAAATCCAATGTGCTGTATTTACATCTAAAAACAAATATTTCCTGAAAATAAACTGGAGAATAATATATGAAATGGGCTTCGGCTATATCCACGCAGGAAAATTTGGATCTCTGTATTGAAGAAACAATTGCAGACATTAAAAAAAGTCTGGATGGTGTCGAACCGCATTTGACGGTTGTATTTGTTTCTCCCCATTATGATGGAGAAATTGAAAAAATTCCTGAAAAAATCCGTGCTCTCCTATCTCCCGGTGTCTTGTTCGGTTGCACTGGCGGAGGCATCATTGGAGCGGGTGAGGAAGTGGAGCAAAAACCCGCATTCAGCATCACTTGCGCTCACTTGCCCGGAGTTGAAATAAAGACTATTTATTCCGATACAATGAATTTGCCAGATCAGGACACTTCGCCTCGTGTGTGGAGGGAATGGTTGGGTATTTCTGAAGAGAAAAATCCGCAGTTTTTATTTCTTGCCGACCCTTTTTCTTTTAACGGTGAGGAATTCCTTGCAGGTATCGACTTTGCCTATCCCCGCAGTAAAAAAGTAGGTGGCTTGGCAAGTGGTGCCCGTCAACCGGGTGGGAACCGCTTGTTTTTAGACGAAAAGATATACGACAAGGGTTTGACCGGTCTGGCTTTGAGTGGAAACATTCAACTCGATACGATTGTCGCGCAAGGGTGTCGCCCCATTGGTGTGCCCATGAACATTACAAAGTGTGATCGACAACTCATTCGCGAACTGAATGATCGGCCTCCTATGGAGATTTTGCAGGAAATTTACGATACACTTAATGAGAAAGATCGTGAATTATTGCAAACCTCTCTCTTCCTTGGAATTGAAATGGACCCGATGAAGGACAATCCGAAGCAAGGCGATTTTTTGATACGCAATTTGATGGGAGCGGATCGAGAATCGGGTGGTCTTTCTGTAGGTGCTCTTTTGCGTGAGGGGCAACTGGTTCAGTTTCATTTGAGAGACAAGAGCATGTCTTCGGAAGATTTGAATATTGTTTTGACGCGTTATCAGGAGCAGAATGATTATCATTCCGCAGAGGGTGCCTTGTTGTTTTCTTGCTTGGGGCGTGGTCAGTATTTATATGGAAAGCCCAATCATGATACGGATATGTTTCAGGAAAAACTGGGAAGCTTGCCGCTCGGCGGTTTTTTCTGCAATGGAGAAATTGGGCCTGTAGGTAGCTCAACTTTTCTGCACGGCTACACCAGTTCATTTGGAATCTTTCGTCCCGCCGAAGCTTAAAGGCAAAAAGTGCTTTGTCTGTAAATGCCTTTTCTAAAGATACCCTCTATGTTCTGATGGGAGCAAGCAATCTTGCTCGCGGACAATACGCTCTTATTCGGGCATTGAAGAAAAATAACTCTTCAGCCCGAAAAGAGTTTCTTGTTGCATTGGGACCGGGGCGAGGCTATTGCGCCCGAGGCGGTTTTCTCAACGTTCGTTACAGTCCCATTCACGATTGTGGAATCCTCTCTGCTACCGAAGAAAAAGCCCGCGCGAGCAATCTTCAGACGGTTGCCTTGCTCATGGATATTGGCAATGACATCATGTACGGTTTTTCGGGAGAAGAAATTCTGACGCGTCTGGATACGATGATAGACCGTTTGAATATTCTGGGTGCTCGCATTTGGGTGACTCCTATTCCGGTCGATCTGGAAAATGATGTTGGCGAAAGAACCTTCAATATTTTACGGAATCTATTTTTCCCAAACAGTTCTATTACTCATGAGCATGCCCGGCGGGCTGTATCGTTCATCAATAATGAATTGGCAAATCAATCGCCGGACCGTATTTCATTGATTCCCGATTTGAATAAATATTGCGGAATGGATAAAATTCATTACCATTTGTGGAAAAGCAATCGCGTTTGGACGAAGATAGCAGAATGTCTTTTGGCGGACACGGAAGCCCGTGTAAAGGTTAGTAAAATAGATTCAGGCATTTCTTTAGGATACAATCTGTACCAACTCTGTTTTCGAGACATTTTGGGAATCAAAGGGAATGCGCCCGGTTTATTTTAAGAGGGTTGATTGAACACACTGAGAGGTTTGGGAAGAATAACGGTTTTGGCGATCATTTATCCGCTTCTGGGATTGGTGGCTATTTTCCTTTTGATGATTGAAGGGGGTCGGACCCGGCGTTACCTTCGGCGCGCACTGGTGCTTGCAAAAATCTGGCATGGTGTTTCTTGTAAAGTTCTTAACATTCATATACAAAGATTTGGTTTGCCATGCTTACCATCAGGCGGAAGCTTAGTGGTTGCCAATCATGCCGGAACGCCGGACATTTTTGTGTTAGGATCCTGCTTTGATATTTTCTTTGTTTCAAAAGCAGAGGTGGCGGGCTGGCCTCTTGTTGGCTGGTTGACACGATTGGGAGGGACTCTTTATGTTGTTCGCGAAAAACGCATGCAGGTTCACAAGGTCATCGTTGATATTGCAGATCGATTGAATATGCAATATTCAGCTCTACTTTTTCCAGAGGGAACGGCTGGGGCTGAGGAGACAACCTTGCCTTTCAAGACGGCACATTTTGAGTCTGCTGTGAAGAGTGGAAAACCTGTCGTCCCTGTTTCCATCGTTTATCATGATGGCACACCCTCAATTGCCTGTTGGGTCAATAAATCATTTGGCGAACATATATGGAGTTTGTTGACGCTACCCAGGTTGAATGTCTCCGTTAAATTGCATTCCCCTTTGAGCGAAGAAAAGGACCGTCGCGTTCTAGCGCAAAAAAGTAGAGAGAAGATCGATGCTGGAATTATCGAATTGAGAAAACGATACGAACAGGAAAGGACTCAGGAATGATTTATCCCTTCAAAGGAAAAACTCCCAAATTGCATACGAGCGTTTATGTTGCTGATGGCGCAAAAATAATCGGCGATGTGGAAATTGGAGAAATGAGTAGTATCTGGTTCAA
>JAJDBG010000107.1 GCA_029261475.1 Nitrospinaceae bacterium | reverse complement strand
GCACCATTGCCGATGAACATGATTTTATTGTTATTCGTTTGAGATGAGGATTGGACAAGTTGTCCGACTGATTCGATGGCCTCAAAAAACCCTAAGCCTTTAGCATTAGAATCCGTGGCTGAAATGGTATTCAGCAAGTTTTGCAGGTTATCAAAATAATGTTTTGCTATATCGCGCATTGAATGGGGCATTCTAGATCAATATGTTTATAGGGCATTACATGCCGAAGAATATGTAGAGATTTTTTGCGATCACTTGCTTGCAAGTGATCGGGATATATTAATTATCGTCAATTTGGCGAAAGGCCTATAACAAATTTTAACGTTATTAGCGAAAATAAGGAATTTATTTTAATAATGCGTTAATAAATTCAAGTAGATCGTGTTTCTCCACGGGTTTTTTATTACCCATGATCTGGACGGCAAGAGCCCCAACGGCATTGCCGATAAATGATACAAAATCCAAAGGCATTTTTTGCGCGAAACAAGGTGCCGTAAAAGCAAAAAAGGCATCGCCAGCACCCACAGTGTCCACAACTTTAGTGGAGAAAATGGGAGTACGATTGATTGCGCTCTTGCGATTGACTCCAACGGATCCCTTTTTGCCGAGCGTCGTGATCAAATAATCGGCATTCAATTGTTTCCGAATAGACGATGCAACTTCGTCAATGTTTTTGTATTTTTCCTGAGCCGCAAGCCTCACCTCGGGTTCGTCCAGACACACGTAATGGGGGTCTTTGAATTTGGTTATGAGGTTGTACCCCGTATTAGCGGCATTGGTTTGTGCATTGACAGCGAGAATTTTCGCGTGCTTTTTTATCGTATCGTAGATAGGTGCGTTTATAAAACCATGGCCAAAATCGGATACTAAAACCAAATCGTACTTAGGGATGGTCTTTGCCAAATAGGCAATGATTTTACTTTCCAGTTTTGCATCGACGGGTTGATCGTTTAAAAAATTTATTTCATGCAATTTCTGATTCAGGTATTTGTGGATATAACGTTTTTTAATAACGGTGGGCCCATTTGTGCGGGTGAAAAATTTTGCTTTCACGTTAGGCTTTAGATTATCTCGTATAAATTCTTCGCGGGAATCTTCCTCGCCAAGCAAACTGACCAAATGGGTTTTTTCGCAAATACTGGAAACATGGTTTGCAATTGCGAAAGCACCTCCCGCAAATACTTCATGGTTGACATACTTGCTGACTACCAGATTGGACTTGGCAGATTTCCCCATGGGTTCGCAATAATGATATTCATCAATGATTCCATCGCCGATCAGAATAACTTTTAATTTTTTTAGTTGGTTCAGGTTGTCAACGATGGTGTCGAAAGGGTATTTCTTTGAGAAGTTTTTTAAAAAATCACGAACTTCAGGGGAATAGTTTTCTGAAAAATTATTGAGGAATTGCGAGGAGCTGTAGGAGAGAGAATGCGTTTCATACAGTTTGCTCTTGCCAAAATAAAGCTCTTTTTCTTCTTTGAAAATCTTACTGTGAATTTTGTGATCGCGTGCGTTTTGAGATTGACCACGGGCAAACACATCGGGTTTTAGAATGGGGACACATTCGAAAGGGGTTTCATCTTCGACCAATGCGACATAATCGATCAGATTCAAAGTGGCAAGGTTTTCAGCTCTGAGGGTGTCGCTAAAAATAGGTCTGCCCGGGCCTCGTCGTACGTCTTTATCTTTGATGACCGTTGCGATGCAAATATCCCCCTGTTTTTTTGCCAATGCGAGATGCCTTGTAATGCCAGGATGAATGAGGTCAAAAACCCCATGGGTTTGCACTACAACTTTCCCTTGTTTTTTTAGGTGGGCTACCTTTTTAACCAAATCATCAAACAAAAGAATTTTTTTCTTAATCAAACGATCCATAGGCCAGTGTTCTAAAATTTCAGTGCAATAATATTCAGGTTATTTGAAATATTTATTCAGTAACTCTGTCGATGAAAATACGATTTCATGTGTGAAACGCATTTCAATACCCAAACGTTTTACCACTTCAAATTCTTTTTGTATCTTTCCCGTCTTGTCTTCCAGTTTTTCAAATTCCTGACCTTTGACGTAATAATCGGGGAGAAGTTTTTCCAGAGTTTTTTCTGCTGTAAGCCATTCATTTACGGCAACAAAATCGACGCATTCCAATGCGGCAATAGACTCGGCACGAAGATTTTGGTTGAATACAGGTCTCCCCGGCCCTTTGTCTACAAATCGATCGGGAGTGATGGTGACGGCCAAGGCATCTCCCAGTTTACGTGCTGATTGAAAATACTTGATATGGCCTGGATGCATGAGGTCGAAGCATCCATGACAGAGGGCTACTTTCTTCCCTTGTTTTTTTAAACGGGCAATGGCCTCGGCCATTGAGTCGATTGACAGAATTTTCATTTGAAATTTTTGAGTGGCTAAGTTTTTTTTTCTAATTCATTGATGCAGGTCCATAGGGAAGGCAGTGTCTCTGCATGTTTTCCGCGAATATAAAAACTTTCTCCTCCATCGGCGACGGTTCTAACGAGCATCGTTTTCCAGGGACGAAAGTAATAGGCCGCACTGTCTTTTGGCGGCTCTTTTGTAAAATCTTCTGGCAGATCGTGTAAGTCGCAGACCAAGGTTGAGAATTTTCGGATGGTCTCGCCATTTTGCTGGGCAATATTTCTGCACATGCTGAGTGCTTTCAAATAAATTTCTGGAGCCATGACCGCACTTCCAAAGTTCATGACGACTCCACCTTCGAGTTTCTGAATGGCGCCTGCGTAAAACAAAAAATCATTATAGGATAAGGCACCCGTCGCGGCGCCATCGCAATTGGGATGTTCGTGAATGATGTCGTAACCCATGCCGACATGGACCGTTGCGGGAATTCCCAAACGATAGGCTGAACAAAATAAGCTGATATCCTTATGTGGAAAAGAGGAGGCGTCGATCGCTCGCCCAATGGCTTGACCCAGGCCATCTTTGGAATTTTTTTTGTAGGCCTCAGAAAGGATGTCGTTCAATTCTCCCGTTTCTTTCCAAAGTCCAAATTCTCCACTCTGAATGTATCGGGCTACGCTTTCTGTAGTTGCCCCAATACGCGCGAACTCGTAATCATGAATGATGCCTGAGCCATTCATCGCCAAACAACTGATATAACCTCGTTGCATCAAGTCGATCAAATATCGCTGAACGCCTGCTCGAATTACATGTGCGCCCATCATTAAAACAATGGATCGACCTGTTTGGCGAGCGGCTATTATTCTGCGAGCGAGAGGAATGAGTTTTTTATCGAGAGAGCTGGGAGAGGAAGGCTGAAGGTCTTTGACAGTAGAGATATCCAAGTCATGGCTACGTTCTGACAAGGGCTTGACTAATAGTTTAGTTCGATCAAAGAGTTGGGGCATTAAATTTTGAAGTGGATTTCCGCTAATGAGGTGGGGGAAAATCTTCTCAAATCAGAATCAGATGGTACTAGCTATAAAAGAATAGCAAAATTTTTGCTTGCTAGCAATATAAAGTCGGACCTGCAAATTTTTTGATTACGCTGATTGGTTAGAGCGGGTCTGGTCAACAGAATCCGCAAGGTGTTTGCGTTTTTCGCAATAGCTATGGCCTGTGCGGTTTAACAATGCGCCGTGATGGTTTTGGTCGCCGTTGTTGTTGCCGTTGGTTCGCCATCGATCAATAGTTGTTGCCAGGCCTCAAGAAGAGGGATGAGAACGCGGATGACGGACTCAAGACATTTGACGTCGGATTTTATATTTGCAAGAGTGAGTTGGCGGATGATGAAATCGTACAAGGACTCAAGTTTGTCCGCTACATCACCACCTTTTTCACGGTCCAAGGCTAGAGAAAGTTCGTTAATGATGTCGTGTGTCTTTCGTATGTAAAGACCTTTTTTTTGGATATCATTTTTCTCGATACTGTTGATAGCCATTCGAGTAAACTTCACCGCTCCTTCATACATCATTATTATTAACTTCCCTTGACTGGAAGTTGATATCTCGTTGTGCCTGTACTGAGAATGAAAATTAGCAGGGACCATGAATCAAAGAGCTCCTCGTTTCGATTGTTTGGTGACTCATTTATTTTGAAAATAGATTCTGAATTCCAGAAATTGCTTGAGAAAAAGTATCTCTTTGCGAGTTCAAACGCCCGACCACTATCTCCAGGTTGGTGAATCTTCGCTGTAGATCTTCTTCAAACTGAACCAGTCTTTCTTCTTGCTCGATAATAGTTTTTTCCAGATTATCGATAGTGTCTTCGGCAGTGTCTATTTCTGATGCAAGGGGGCCTTTTAGAGACGTGTCGACCAGAGTGTTCAAGGTTCGGTTTAAAACTTCTGCAACGCCGATGGTAAGGGTGATGCTTCCGGCATCGGAGTCGGCTAAGTTAGAAACTCGAAAGTTAAGACCTTCAGCATCGGTGTCACTGGCACCTGCAAAAAAATTTCCACCACCAGTGGTGGCTACGTAGTCACTGTCTCCTGCTTTACGGAGTTCTGGCACTCCACTCCGAACTCGAATGTCGTAGGTTCCAGCCTGTGTCTTATTGGTAAATCCGATAAAGGTAACTCCAGAATTGCTTGTCGTTCCTTTACTGGAAAATAGCTGGCTTATGTTTTGAGGATCCTTGGCGATTGCGTTGGACAGTGTGCTTCTATCCAAGGAAATGGTGCCATTGTTATTTGTTGTGATCCCAACTTGTGCCAAAAACTGGAAGTCCCCTTTAACGCCTTCTACACTATTTGTGATGGTGGAGCGTAGGGTTTGTTGCAGGTTTTGGACGGCAAAATTCCCAAACAGTGTTCCTGTTTGGTTCGTGGAAGGATCCAGAGCCAACTCTTCATTCAAAAACAGCATGATATCGTTGAAACCATCGACGAAATTTGCAACTTTATCGGTTATTGCTGTGATGTTAGTCGATAGCGTCAAGGTTCCTGCCCCGGTAGATTGGAGGGACAGTGTTGCTCCTGATACGACATCATTGACGAGATTGGAGTTTTTGGATATAGAAACGCCGTCAATTACTAATTCGGCATTTTGTGCGGATTGAGTTTCTGTAAAAGCAGTGGCGACAATATCTTCCCCGCCAATGCCTCCAAAATTATGCGAAATATTGATCGCATTATCTTCCCCGGTTTTTGTGCCAGATATAAGTAGGCGAATGGGGTTATTCTCGTCACCATCATTTAAGAAGGTTGCGCTTACATTCGCTCCAGAATTATTTATGGCCAGTCTAAGCCCATCAACCGTATTGTTGCTGGAGTCAATGTCAATGAACGTGGTCTTGGTTCCGTCAAAAATCTCAACTCGCCCAAAGGTGATCTCGGATGTCGTTGTTGCAAACCCCTGAGAAATTACTTTGGTCTCTCTGGCAAGCTGGTTTACGGTCAGGGAAAATGTTCCAGATGTTGCGGAACTGGTGGTGGTGACGTCTACAACTGTATTATTACTGGATGAGTCGGCGTTGGAAAACTCCCCTTGCGTGGATAAAAAGCGACTTTCAGTGTTGATTGTGTTGACGACGCTTTTGAAGGTCTGGAGTCGGGACTGGAGGTCTTGAAAAGCCGAAAGCTTTTTTTCCTCCTGCTCTTGCTGAGATATCAGTACGTCAATAGGTCGTGCTTCTAAAGAGACCAAATTGCTTACAATACCTGCAGAGTCGAGCCCTGAATTGATTCCAGAAAGGCTGGAAATCGCCATGCCAATTCCTCAAAATGGATACAAGAATACCTACTGTCTTGATGAACGTATCGGGTGAATAAATAACAAACTTTAACTCAATTTTTATTGGTTTCTTCGAAAGGGTTGATAAAGGGTTTTTTTTATACTTTATTGAATTTATGAGGGTTAATCTTTCAGGTGAGGGAATTTTTACAAGGAAGTTATTTTGGTGGGAGTGGGTATCGCTATTGTGGAAATGGGTCTCAGCAAAGAATAGCCACTATAAAATAAGGGTTTATAGGTTATTTTTAGGTGAATTGCCTTATTGTTAGAAAGAATCAGAAAAGACTTGATTTGCTGTGGACGAGCGCTAAAGTGTCTTCTCCATTAAAATTCATCATGAGTAATAAAGAG
>JAJDBG010000106.1 GCA_029261475.1 Nitrospinaceae bacterium | reverse complement strand
ATCAGTGCTGACAAAAACTGGATAACAGAGCGACTGGGCTCAGCCAAGCTCGCCATAATTGATAATCGAGTTGAAAAAGAGTATAAAGGCTCGACCCCTTACGGCTCTTCCCGAGGAGGGCATATTCCGGGTGCCAAGCACATTGATTGGCGAGATTTTTTTGACCAGCAAGGCAGACTAAAAGGCAATAACGAGCTTTTATCCATCCTAACAAATAACGGCATAAAAGAAGGAATGGATGTGGTTGTCTATTGTACGGGTGGAGTTCGCTCGGCGATGGCCTATTTTGTGTTCAAATCCCTCGGATTTTCTGTAAGAAATTACGATGGCTCTTGGTGGGACTGGAGTCAAGACCCCGATATGCCGATAGAAAATACCTGATGAGCGACTATTTTATTGCAGGAAATACCATTCCCGTTGGCGAACGCCTACGCATAGAAAACGATGGGAAAAAAATCAGCATTTTTAATGTTGATGGAACTTACCACGCCATACTCGATGCTTGTCCGCATAAACAAACAGCACCTTTGTTTCGCGGAACACTAGAAGGTGAAACCATCCAGTGCCCCAATCACGGCTTTTGCTTCGACCTGAAAACAGGCGAGTGCAACAAAGGGCCTCACCTTAAAGCTGTCATTTTCCATACACGTGAAGAAGATGGAAAAATCTTAATTGGCCCGCCCAAAAACGACTGATAAAAAACGACAGAACAGCTCAATGCCATGACCTCAAGGTCCTATATGCATTGCTACGCTATTATTTAAAGGTCAATCCTGACTTTACATGATTTGATGGGATATTATATGAAGCAAACGTATTCCTAACCACAAATCATATAAAATCAAGATTTCCTATTCAGTTCACTAGCTAAGCAGAAGGAAATTTCAAACTGCTTTCCTAGTGATGTGATCCTTCGTCTCTTCTTGGCTCGGGAGCGGGAGCGTGGCCACCGGAGCCTTCCTCATGCCCGCCACCCTCTTCATGACCATGTGAAGAACCTTCTTCTTCCATCATCTCATTTCTCATAGGACGTCCAAGAGCTTCGGAAGCATGTTTCAACGCTTCACTATAATGAGTCAATGCCTGCTGTGCATGGTTCAACGAAGCCTGACCATGTTTTTTTAACTCTGGGCTGGCATCATCCATTCGCAAGCTAAACTCCATATGCTTGACCATTTCTTCCAAGTGTAAAAAACCTTCTTCGCCATGACCCAAGCCAACACTGGCATGACCCATTGCTTGACCATAGCCATTACCTGCAAAGAACAAAACCATAATAAAGGACAACAGTGTCCCACGAAAAACGGTAGACCTCATCGCTATATCTCCTTAAAATTTAAATTCCAGGACCGCCAAACCAAAAACAATCATATTCGTATTCTAAGTGTTTTTTCCAACAGAAAAAACAAAAAAGCCCTCCTAAAATTAGAGAGCCTGCAATTCAGGGTAAATCATGGGGAATAAGCCCCCTGCCCCAACCTTCTTCTAAGTTAATAAGCCAGCTACCCTATAAACTTATCCAAGGTAGTTATAAAATGCTTTATATCAAGTGGTTTAAAAACATAATCCACAAAACCTGCGGCCTTTGCCTCTTTGACATCCCTTTCCATAGCGTTGGCACTGATTGCTACTACGGGGATGTTTAAAGTTTCAGCATTGCTTTTAAGTATTCGGCAGGCATCGATTCCGCTCATTCCGGGCAAGTTAATGTCCAACAAAATAAGGTCCGGCTGATGACTGGCGGCCAACTCTATACCCAACTTGGCATTATGAGCAGAAATCATTTCAGTGGCTTCCCGATCCATGAGAATCTGGCGAACCAATTCAAGATTGACCGGATTGTCCTCAATATAAAGGACTAAAAAACTCTTATTTTTTGACTTCTCTACGGAAGTAGCCTTGCCTGAACCTGTAGCCTCGCCCATTGATCCTTGAGGATCGTTGCAAATTGGCAATTCAACAAAGAAACTACTTCCTTCCCCAAATGTGCTAGTGAAATCCAGACGCCCATTCATCAATCCAACTAATTTTTGCGTGATGCAGAGTCCAATGCCCGTGCCTTCAATCTCAGTTTTATCGGCTCCCAATCGATTGAAAGCCTCAAATAATTCTTTCCGTTGATCTTCCCTAATTCCGGGTCCGGTATCCGTAATTGTTATTCTCAAAAAATCTCCAGATACCTCTTTCAGAGTCATTTCAATCTTCCCATTTTCACGATTGTACTTGATCGCATTAGAAATTAAATTGAGTAACACCTGCTTGAGCCGAACTCTATCCGCCATCACAAAACGCTCAAATAATTCATTTTCCAGGCAAGTCATCTCAATGCCACGTTTCGCTACCAGAGGCTTTGTAAACAATTTCAAATCATCCAATAATTCCCCTATCAGTAAAGGTTCAATGGATATGCTTATCTGGCCGGATTCAATACGTGATAAATCGAGCACTTCATTAATGAGTTCTAAAAGATGTTCTCCTGAATTGGAAATTCTTTTCAGATTTTCCAATTGGAGAGCGGATAAAGACTCTGGGGTCATTAAAAGTAATTGCGAAAATCCTAAAATAGCATTCAAGGGAGTTCTAAGCTCGTGGCTCATACTGGAAAGAAAATCTGATTTAGCCCTGTTCGCCATTTCAGCTTCTTCCTTGGCCTTCAATAAATACAACTCCGATTCTTTCCTCTCCGTGATATCTTTAAAAGTAATTACTAGGCCGGTAACTTGTCCACCGTCACAAATTGGACTTGCCGTAAAGTCCACCGGAAAGCTACTCCCATCCTTTCGCCAAAATAATTCCTCATCGGAATGAATGGTCTTATCACTCGTCAAATGACCAAAAACAGGACATTCTTCTTTCAGACAACGTGAACCATCTAGCTTGGTGTGATGGATGAGATCGTGCGCGTACTTATCGGACATTTCAAACATTTCGTAACCCAGTAGTTGAGTCCCTGCTGGGTTAATAAATGTTACATTCCCATCCAGATTCAAACCGAAAATTCCCTCTCCGGCGGCATTCAGTATCATCTGGTTCTGAGCAAAAATCTCATTCATCTTATCTTCTGCTATTTTCCGATCTTCAATATTCTTGCAAGAACCAATGAAAGTTGTAACCAAATTTCCATGGTCATCTTCCCACCGCATCATGCTAACAGAAAGATCCATGCGAAACATGGTTCCGTTTTTTCTCAACCCCAATACTTCCCGCCCAATACCGATGACCTTGGCAGTACCCGTATTGAGATAATTTTGTAAATAGCCATCATGCTCACTCCGGTACGGATCGGGCATCAACATTGATACATTTTTCCCAAGGACTTCCTCGGGTGAATAGCCAAACAATTTCACTGCCGCTGGATTGAAGGACTTAATCTTACCTTTCTCGTCAATCGTAACAAGCCCGTCAATCACATTTTCGGTAATAGCACGGTTTCTCTGCTCGCTTATAGCCAGAGATTTAGATCTCTCCTCAATCTTTTCGATGAGATAATAATCTTCAGTGACATCTTGAATAGTGATTAATGCCAATGGATAATCATATTCACTTAAAGTTAATGGCGTGACAACCGTATGCTGAATACGTTCTTTTTTATCGGATAAGTAACAAGGAATAAAATACTTATGAATTTCAGAGGAAAAGATAACCGGAGGGGATCCAGCAAATATATCATTGATGGGGTTAGAGTAAATTAACGCCCTAAGGTGAGGGAAATGACTAAAAATACTTTTCCCTATGATTTCTTCACTTGCTATACCAGACCAATACTCTATACGTTGATTCCAGACAAGAACTTCAAACGCCTTATTCAACAATATGCAACCCTCTTGCATATTGTCCAGGATCTGAGCTGTGAATCGAACGGATGACTCCATATCTACATTTCAACTCATTGTTACGCTATTTCATTAAAACAATAGAAATTATTATTGGTGCGATTGTACACAAACCAAATATCAATAGCTACTTTCGCTCCCCAATGGTAAAGCAATTCACACTCTCCTGACAAGATCAAAAGGATATCGTTCTGATACGCCCCTAGATTTATAGACACCTTGTAAGGTAAAAATAGAATCACCAAACAAGGAGTTTATGATGACAAAAGGAATACGTTACACAGAAGAATTTAAGAAAGATGCGGTTTCTCAGGTCACAGATCGGGGCTATTC
>JAJDBG010000105.1 GCA_029261475.1 Nitrospinaceae bacterium | reverse complement strand
CTTTCCCGACGGATTATGAATCTTCAGGTCTTTCACGGGGCTTTTCAGGAAGCGCTTTTGCCTGAAGACCTTCTATCCTGTGCAAAAGAAATTCGGGTGGTCTCCCATACGCTGAGATGGTTTGACCAGGAGCGGTATTCCCGACGGCAAAACCGAAGCATCCCGCAAGGCGGATTAGTGGGGGAGATTGTTTTTGAAGGGGAGATGGGGGCGTTTCTGCCGTATTTGAAGTTGGGAGAAGCCGTGCATGTGGGCAAGGGCGCGACCTTTGGCATGGGGCGGTATGAGATGTTTTCGGTAGTGGGTTAAAATTGTTGATGTCAGTTTGTTGGGGGAGAGGGTTATGAAAACAGTGGAGGCAACATTTCGTATCGTCACCCCGATGTTTATCGGTGGTGCGGATCAAACACCCAAAGATGGTATCCGGCCGCCGTCGGTGAAGGGTGCCCTTCGTTTTTGGTGGCGGGCCTTGAATTGGGGTGCTTTTCGGAAAAAAGCAAAAGATGACGCTAAGGCATTGACGGCTCTACATAAAGAAGAGGGACGTTTGTTTGGTTCGGCGGCGGACGGAAAAGGCGGAGGAGGGCAGGGACAATTTTTGATGACCGTTCGGCATAAATCCATCACTCCAATACAACCAACGATTCCAAGATTCTCTGGTAAAGCCTACCTGGCTGGAATGGGGTTGGGTAGGAGAACTGCTTTACCTGCCGGTAAAGAGTTTTCGATCTCCTTGCGGTGCCGCCCGGGAACAGACCCAAAGATCATCCAGAGCATGGAAGAAATGGTTCGAATATTTGGCCTAATTGGCGGTCTTGGCAGCCGGAGCAGACGCGGCTTTGGTTCTGTCGTCAGATTGATCAAAGAGGGGAAGAACTGGCGCTTTCCGACTGTAACAGAAATTGAAGCCGACTGTGCCTGGTTAAAAACAAAGTTCTCATGTAACGGTACAAGTCCATTCTCTGCGCTGGATACAAATTCATTTTTCTATCGCAGCAACACCGACTTTGGGGGGCCTGACGCTGCATTAGAAAAGGTCGGTGAGTTAATGAACCGTTATCGCACGAGCGGAACTGCTGTTATCAAAAACAAGGATGGAATAGTTCTCAGAACTGCGAGTGCTGGCAATCGAATCGTAGGTGGTAATGAAGTTGAAGAAAAGGAGTTATTGTTTTACTCAACTGATCATCACAACGTCCATAAAATTGCCTCAACAGAGGTTCTGAAGTTACCGTATAATGTGCCTCCTCAACGCTCGATTTTTGGTTTACCACACCCATACCGTTTTTCTTCACTTAATGGCAAGAAGGTCAGCTTCGATTACATTCCGGGCAGAGAGAAAGGCAGGCGTGCAAGTCCGTTGTTCGTTCATATTTCCGCATTTACGGATAGCACTAACCAGACCCAATACCGCCCACTTCTGCTTTTGTTGCAAGCGGATTTTTTGCCGCAGAATACTCGGCTCAGCGTTTCGGTGGGAACAAACAGCGTAGGCACTGTATTGTCCCCCACGGACTACACGCCAATCAAAACATTTCTTTCCACTCACTTCACAGCAGTGTTGCCATGAAATACTTCCACTTCACGCTAGGCCCGGTGCAAGGTTTTGTCTCCCAATCCCGCCGCACCCGCGACTTTTGGGCGGGATCCTTTCTCTTGTCCTATTTGTCTGCTCGGGCCATGGAAAATGTGGAAGATCAGGGCGGAACGATTGTGATGCCCGAGGTCGTCCGTGATGAAATGCTCAAGCGTTTACATACCGGAGCCGGAGCCGGACCGGATATTGGCTCTTTACCCAACTGTTTTACCGCTGAAGTGCGTGAAGGTTTCGATGGGGGAAAGGTGGGTGTTGCCCTGCAGAAGGCCTGGAAAGATATCGCAGAGGCTGTCTGGAAGAAGGACAATCTGCAAGCGGCTGGCGCCGACAAAACCCTTTGGGATACGCAAATCGAAAACTTCTGGGAAATCGCTTGGGCCATTGCACCACCACATGTGGAGAACGCCCTGGCCATGCGAAAAAATTGGCGGGACCATTATCCCCCTGAACAAGCAGGTGACAAATGCACCATGATGGGAGAATGGCAGGAGCTCTCGGGGGTGGTATCTTTAAACCGAGCGCTGCAAGGCCAATTCTGGGCGGGCGTACGCACGCAAATCGGCAATCACACCTTGGATCTACGAGAAGGCGAACGTCTTTGTGCCATCGCCTACGTGAAACGCCGTTTTGTGCATGTCTGGTCAGTCTTGAATCCGGGTTGGATTTTGCCCACTGGCGTTCCTTCAACCGCTTACATGGCGGCTTTGCATTGGCTGAAGCGTCTCATCCAGAGCGCCCCGAATCCCGAAGCGATCCGCGCTCTTTGGGTCGCAGCGAAGGCCGCCAATAGTTTAGGAGAAAGTAAGACCCGAATTACCTGCATTTCCAAAGCCTTGGAAACTGATTCAGCCGTACCCAAAGAAATCGCCGATATTGACGGTCGCCTGCTTTTTGAAAATGAATTGCGACAACTGAGTACAGCCCAGTCACCCAAGGCCGGAGAAATTAGTCCCGACCAGGCGCAGAAAATCCGCGAGTCGCGAAATACTGTGCTTGCTTCTGCAAAAACAAATGATGCCGATCTCCCCTCGGAACCCGCGCCCTTTTATGCCGTCTTGCTGATGGACGGGGACAGTCTGGGAAAAACAAAAAAAGCCATGGGCAATAATGCAAAGCAGCTTTCGAAAGCCTTGGCCACATTTACGGACCAGGTTCCCAAAAAAGTCATGGAGCACAGCGGTTTTCTCGTCTATGCCGGAGGAGACGACGTTTTAGCCTTGCTCTCGCTTGAGGATGCCTTGGGTTGTGCGCTCGCCTTACGCCAAGCCTACATGAATGTATTTGCGCAAGCAGATGTCCCCGCAGAAAGTTACAGTATCTCCGCAGGCCTCATTTATGCCCACATGAAGTTGCCGCTTACCCTTGTGCTGAAAGACGCACACAGCCTACTTGACGATGTGGCCAAAACCCAAACCGGGCGTGACGCCATTGCCGTTCGCGTGTGGAAACCGGGTGGCGCGCAGCTGACCTGGTCGACGCATTGGGGAATTGACGGAAGCCATGTCCACAAACTCCGAACATTGACCGAAGACTTTCAAAAGAATGAAAACGAGGAAGCCGGACAGGCCAGTAAACCGCTTTTTCGAATCCGAGAACGTCTACAGATGTTGGCCGGCGGCAGCAATTTTACAAAGGAGCAAATCACCCAACTTCTGGTTGCGGAATATCTCAGCACAGGTGTTTTGAGGGACGTCAAAGAAAAACACGAGATTGCCAAAACACGCATAGACGACCTGCTACCGCTCTGCAAAAAGGCGGATGACACTTACGGGGCGGAAGCCGCCATGCTGCTTCGTTTTCTGGCACAAAAGGGGGTTCACCAATGAACGAAAAACAATGCATCCGCTTTAGGGCACTGGACTCGCTTTTTTTTCGCGAAGCCAAACCCTTCAATGCTGGTGAAGGAGGATTCCTGGAATCCCAATTCCCGCCACCGGCACAAACCTTGTGCGGCGCTATTCGCACCGCCATCGGGGAGGCAAACGGGGTCGATTGGTCGGATAAAAATGCCGTGGCGACTTTAGTTGGTGGCGCAGATGATCCTGCACCGCTTTGTTTTTCGGGCCCTTATGTGTTGAAAACACAACAGCGACTTTATCCTCTTCCCCTGCACCTGCTTTATCATGAACCGACCAAGACCTGGCAAGCACTTGTTCCCTCGGACGAACGCTATGAAACGGATATGGGCACGCGACAACTGCCCCGGCGCGACAGTTCAGAAGATGCAGAAGTCCTGCAAGAGGCCAAGGCTGTCGAAGGCGGCTGGCTTGATGCAGCCAATATGCAGCGGGTACTCAATGGGTTTTTGCCGGAGGAGTTAATTCCCTCGGAAAAAATCTTCGTGCGCGAAGCACGGGCTGGTATCGGTCGGGACAATCTGAAAAGTGTCGTGAACGAAGGACAGCTTTATTTTAGCCGCCATTTGCGCCTGAATGAACAGATCACTTTAGGCATGGGACTCGGCGGTGTAGCCCCGTGGACGGGTGGGCGAATGCTTCGCCTGGGCGGAGAAGGTCGTCTCGCCCACGCACATTCAGAGCAAATGCCCATGGCGCTTTCTGCTCCCACGATCCAGGGAAAAGGAAAAGGACTGATTTTAATCTTGCTCACCCATGGAGATTTTAAAGGCAAGTCTGAACCCGACTGGCAGCAGGTTCCTGGCAAACTGGAACGGGTCAGTGCCTGCGTTGGCAAACCGGTACGTGAAGGTGGTTGGGACTATGCGAAGCGAGGCCCAAAAGCTCTCAAGGCCTTGGTTCCTGCGGGTAGCGTCTATTTTGTTCGAGCGCCGGATGAGAACTTGGCCGAACTGATTCAGCAATTACACGGCACTCAAATTGGCACACGTCAGGCTTTTGGCTACGGTGAAATAGCCGTCGGCCTGTGGAAATAAAGGAGAAAATTGATGGAAAATACGATTCTGGGCCTTCGGGCCGAAACATCACTCCATGCAGGGACGGGACAAAACGTTGGTGCAGTTGACCTGCCCATTCAGCGGGAGGCGCATACAGATTGGCCTTGTGTCTTCGGTTCGGCCATGAAAGGGGCACTACGGAACCATGCAGAGACGCGCATGATTCCAACACCAGGGTGGATCAGCGCGGTCTTCGGCCCGGAACCCAAGTCGGAAACGGCCAAGGCATCAGAGCACGCGGGAGCGCTGGCCGTGACCGATGCCCGTATCCTGCTGCTGCCGGTGCGTTCGCTGACCGGTCATTTCAAATGGGTCACTTGTCCTGCAATCCTGGATCGTTTAAAACGCGATTTTAGTTTGGTGGGAAAGTCAGTTGCATTTGAAATTCCAAATGAACCGGCAGAGGGCATCGTTATTTCTCCCGAAGCAGGCGATCCGATATTTCTAGAAGAGTTTCAGTTTACACAAGTGAAAGAGGATCTGAGTAAACTCATCAACGTTTTGGAAAGTCTAGGCATCGAAAAAGCTGAGCTACTAAAACAACTGGTCGTCATGAACAACAATGACTTCGCCGATTTTTGCCGTACGGCGACGGCAGTGACGCCACATATCGCCATCGACAACAAAACAAAAACGGTGCAGGCCGGAGCCCTTTGGTATGAAGAAACACTGCCGCCGGACACCCTGCTATACGTGATGTTGCTCGCCAACGCCGCGCGCAACGGCGCTTCCCCGGCTTTGTCAGACGCCGGAGTCCTGGGCGAAGTGACGGGCATGTTTGAGGGAGAACGGCCCTACTTACAAATCGGCGGCAATGAAACGCTCGGCATGGGGTGGTGCAAGGTCAAGCAGGCGAAGGGGGTCGCGGTATGACGCATAAAACCATTGGGCAGCTCCGAGCTGGCGATGCCTTAGCCATTGTGTGTGGAACGGGCGAGAAAAAAGAAGGCTTCAAACAAAATTCAGCGGAGAGCCAAAAAAAACTGAATAGTTACATCGCCGGATTTGGTCCGATGATTTTGATGAATGGTTTAGGGCAAGCATGTGCGTTCTACCTTGCAGCAAAGGAAAAGGAGCATCAGGATGTATACAAGGCGATTGAAAAATGGCTGACAAAGCCTGATCGACCCTACAAAAATAAAACGGATTTAATGGAAGCCATTGTGGACGGCGACGCAGCCACCTATCGTCTTGCCCAGGCTGAAGCACTGGCCTATCTCGACTGGCTGAAAAAATTTGCCAAAGCTTTTTTGAAAGAGGACGTAAAAAGTGACGCGGAAGGAGAAGATCATGCCATCCCAAACCCATAAGCGGCCGCTTCCCCAAGTACTGTCTGATGCTGCACCGAAAAAATTTGGGAAAGGCATGCACGCTGGGCTGTGGTTTGATCGATTTTTTGATAAGTATGAGAAACATGATAAAGACTGGCAGGTTCCCAAAGACGACTCGGGCAAGCTGGCCTGGATTCAAACTGTAGCGGGGGAAGTCGGTGGCGATGCGGTTTCTACCCTTGCAGACCGCCAGAAGAAACTGGTGATCGCCCTCGAGGGGGATTCCTTGGTTGCCAAAACCGATTGGCACTTTGTCACCGGCCTGGGTAACAATCATCCTGTGGAAAATGGCTTTGCCTGGCATCCGACCTTAGGTGTGCCTTATCTCACTGCGGCGGCGGTTAAGGGTCTGTTGCGCGCGTGGTGTGAAGAGTGGCTTGGGTGGAAAATATCTGAAGAAGAAAAGAAACGCCTTCTGCAGTGGTTTGGTGACGAGACACGGGCCGGAGAACTCATTTTTTTTGACGCGCTCCCTACAGGTCCCGTGACACTTAAGGCAGATGTGATGACGCCGCACTACGGCGAGTGGTATGAGAAGGGAGCGCAAAAGCCAGAATCCGACGGCAGTAATGTGCCCGCAGATTGGCACAATCCCAAACCCATTCCTTTTTTAGTTGTAATTCCGGATCAAACCTTCCAATTTTCTGTGGCCCTTCGGCCTTGTGCGACCACCAATGTTGGTGATGTTTTGATAGAACTTGAACAGGCGCTTCAATATCTCGGTGTTGGTGCGAAGACGGCCGCAGGATATGGCCGCATGTCCAACCATATCGTCGAAAAACCAGATCCCCTTAACGAATTTAAAATTTGGTTTGGAACACAGAAGTTTGGAAGTGGAAATAAAGGCAGGCATGCGGAGATCATTGAACGGATAAACCAACTTTCCAACCCTCAGGACGGGAAAATATTTGTAAAGACCAATATGGGAAAAAAAGATTGCACGAAAGGATTATGGGCCTTTTTAAGCAAAAAATAAGTTATGTGCCAGCGTAGATTAAATTCAAGACTTGGTGCAATGGTTGACTTGACTCCGTGTGCTCTGGGTGCCTTGGACATTGTCCTGATATAGGAGTTTCGAAACGTAATGATTCGCGAATTTATAGAATTAGTAAAATATGCTTGTAAGGAAAAAAAAGTAATTTTTATTACGTTTGTCGTTGCATTGGTAGCAATAATATTGGCATTTCAAAATTTTGATCGAGCAAACCTAAAACTGTTTTGGGATCACTTTGGCGACTGGCCGACGGCTGTTTTAACCCTGCTAATAGCGGTATCTGTATTTTTTTGGGAATTACGACAAGACTGGCGGGAAAGTCGCGAAAAAAAACTGACTGTCATATTCACATACGAAGACAAGGAGGTCATGCGCTGCAATAATGCCACTCTTTCCAGTGAAGCCGATCTTAGGGCATTGTCGCAACAGATTGGTAGGCAGATGGCCAAGGAAAATTTGAAACTTAAACCAATGCTGGATAATGTCAAGAAGGAACTCTCTGATGACAAAAAAGAGATGCATTATGAGGTCTCCATTTGTCTCTGGCAACTTGAGGGAGAAACATCAAGTAGGTCGGAAGACCCTCAAGGACGTTTAAAAGGCGTATTTGATCGAGGATCGAAGCTGGTTTGGGAACCACCCTTTCTTGAAGAACCTAAAGAAGTGAAACAGAATGCATCAAGAGCAGATTGATCTTAAAGATCTTTACGGGGAAACCGCAAAACTAATTGACCTCCCCACTTATCTTGACCAAGCACTAGCTCTTGCCGGAGAAGGAAACGACGTTACCTTGACCGGCCCTGCACCGGTTTGGCTTTATCTTGCTGTTGCCCACGCGCTTCATGGAAAAGCGGTTAAGCTGGTTTATTCGTCCCCTGTCACTGGAGATGTGGTTATTTTTGATCACAACCCGTTTTAGCTTGAAGGTCAGATGTTTATATTTTATCAATAAAATAGATTTTAGAAGAATTCTGAAAGGAGGTGATTTTGGGCATAGGTGTGTACTTTTGTATAAACCATTGAATAATATGATGAAAATGAACAAAGAAACAGAAAAAATATCTTCTGACAGAATGATTTTCCTGTGGATAAGTGGAGGTTTGTATTTTTGCCCTTCCAAGTCCTTGTTTTTAAAAGGGAAAAAACAGGTACTGTCGGAAAGGATGCCTCGCTGATAGAGGATTGAAACTCTAAAGTAACCAAGGAACATCAAACACTTTCCCAAGCGTCGGAAAGGATGCCTCGCTGATAGAGGATTGAAACCCGCAATCACGACAATGACCGCGAGGGGCAAGTTTTTTGTCGGAAAGGATGCCTCGCTGATAGAGGATTGAAACGGATGAAATCTGGGTCACGAGCCACAATCTCCGCTAAAGTCGGAAAGGATGCCTCGCTGATAGAGGATTGAAACTGTAGAATACATTGAAGTGGTGCTGCGCGATAACCTGGTCGGAAAGGATGCCTCGCTGATAGAGGATTGAAACTTGATTACCAATTCATTCATTTGGTCGGCATTTATGTATGTCGGAAAGGATGCCTCGCTGATAGAGGATTGAAACTTCGGCGAAGTTTTCGAACTCGC
>JAJDBG010000104.1 GCA_029261475.1 Nitrospinaceae bacterium | reverse complement strand
CCGCTGATAGGCTGATAAAAACCTAAGTTATCAATTCTTATTATGCTTCGCTAAATAACAGGGCCACCCACATATTCGTAGCGCATGTTTCTGCGCTGAGGTATTCGCCCCGCGTCTTTAATCAAGCGGCGAATGGCTTCTTCGTTGAGGTGATGGACGGTTCCAGCGGCGGCGACCACATTTTCCTCCAGCATGGTGCTTCCCATGTCATTTGCACCGTAGCTCAAGGAAACCTGCCCAATCTTAGGGCCTTGGGTGACCCAGGAGGCTTGCAGGTTATCAAAATTATCAAGAACAATTCGACTGATCGCAAGGGTCTTCAGGTAATCCAGCCCGGTAACTGCCGAGCGAATTCCCATATCCAGGCTCAACTCTGTGTTCCCAGGTTGGTAGGTCCAGGGAATGAAAGCAGTGAAGCCGCCTGTCTTGTCTTGTTGTTCACGAAGTCGAATGAGATGCTCGACGCGTTCTTCCAGCGTTTCGACATGCCCAAACATCATCGTCGCAGTCGTGGGAATATCCATGCGATGGGCAGAGTCCATGACCTCCAGCCATTCATCTGAATTGCATTTGTGAGGGCTGATTTTTTGCCTCACCCGATCGACCAGTATTTCGGCCCCTCCACCGGGGATAGAATCGAGTCCGGCATTTTTCAATCGTTCCAAAGTTTCCTTCAATGTTAATTTTGAAACTTTTCGTATGTGATGAATTTCAGATGGAGACAGGGCATGCAAATGGATGTCAAAACGCTTTTTAATCTGCCGGAACAAGTCTTCATAATAATCGATTTTCAAATCGATATTATGCCCACCTTGCAGGAGGATTTGGCTTCCTCCCAAGTCGAGAGTTTCTTGTATTTTTTCCGCAATGATTTCAAACGAAAGGACGTAAGCATCCTCGTCTTTTTCCTTACGGTAAAAAGCACAAAAGGCGCAATCCGTAACACAGATATTTGTGTAGTTGATATTGCGATCGACAATATATGTGATCGCGCCAGAGCCCTGTTTTCCCCGAGCCAATCGCGACGCGACATTGCCCAACAGCAGGCTGTCCTTGGTGGAAAAAAGTTTTACGGCTTCGGCTCCGTGAATACGCTCGCCGGCCAGTGCTTTATGTAAAATCGTTTCGATGGTGTTCAATGGTCACAATGAATTTCAAGATGGTTAAAGTCGGGGTCGTTGAAATAGACAGACACGCCGTCCCCACGTTTGACTGGACCGCTGGTGATAGTCACATTTTTTAATTTGAGTTCTTCGACAATGTCTTCAAAGGCCTCAGCGGAAGCCTGAAAAGCAAAATGGAGGTAGCCCTCTTCGCTCAATTGTTCCAGCGATTTTCGAGTTGCAAGCTCGGGAGCTTCAAATAAGGCGATGGCAGAATTTCCTGTATCCAGCATCAAATGACGCAAGCCTTTGGAAAACCGTTGTATTACCTTGAATCCGAGAATTTCAGTGTAGAAGCTTTCCGCACGGTCGAGATCGCTCACATTCAAAGCAATGTGGTGAATACCTTCGAGTTTCATTGCGCGTCTATATTAAAGCGTTCCATCGCCTGCGCCCATAGGCAGGTTGATACCGTCCATTCCAGTATCGCCCATTGCCTCTTCCTCCGTCACCACAAATAAATGGTATCCAAATTGGCTTTTGATAGGACCACCCAATTCGCCTACGGGTGCCGCCATTGCGGCTTTTTCAAGCTCTGGTGCCGCAGTGTTGAATTCCAGAAACCCCAAGTCTCCGCCTTTATTGCGAGTCCCACAAGCACTGTACTTTTTTGCAAGGCGCGCGAAGGTTTTAAATAATAACTCTTGGCTGTCGCAAGATTTCAGGCTTTCCGTCAACAAATCTGCCAGTTCTCTTGTTGATAAAACAATATGGCTGACGCGGATGGATCGTATAGACATCGTAAATTCCTTTTGAAAACCAAGTTGGATGGATGCCTGCATTATACCCTTTGAAGAAAAACCGGGCAACGTATAAAGCAAAGTTTCAGGCCAAACGACTTTCCCAATATCTTTAAATAGCGTTTTTACTAAAGAAAAAAACTTGCGACGCTCATCGCACGGGGAATCAATTTGGGGCGTGCGAGTCTGGAATCGAATTCCCGCATGCGTCGTTTATTTTCGGACAAACACAGGTTCACAAAATCCTTCGGAGACATGGAGGAGTTTTCATGTTCTCTGGCTTGAATCGTAAACGAGGAACCCCCAAGGTTTTTTACATCCATGAGGCGCGACCAACCCGCTTCTGCAAAAGAAAACAAATTGCGAATGTAATGAATCGGCTGAGCCAAAAAAGGTCGTTGATGTCTTTGGAAGTGCATCCAATTTTGGATAAATAGTATATGCCGCGCTTCTTCTTGTACGATCGGCTCCATGACTTCAATCAACTCTATCGGATAGTCCCCGGTAGACTTGGATATCTCCAGAAAACCAAACGCGAAAAAAGAATCGATACACTCCCCCGCTCCCGTACTCATGAATCCCCATTCAAGATCGGGTGGAAGAGGTTTGTCAGGAATTTCATTGAATGGGATATTATAGTGCTGAAGAAAATATTTCAGAATATCGGAATGGCGCTGCTCTTCGTAAGCCTGCAAAGCCAAAGCTTCTTTTAGAAGAGGGTCGGGTTCTTCCTTCGAATAGGCTTCCAGCTTCTTGAAGACCTGGCGTTCGGTATGAACAGCGTAATCCCATATGGGGAAATCCGTCAGTTTTTTAATAACGCTTTCATCCAACTCTGGCCAAGGCAGCTCTTCTGGCTTAAAGGCTTTATGCGTTTCTATAAAAAATTTACAGAACAACTCCTTATGTTCCTCCGATCCCAATTCCATTTCGCCCTCACTGAAAAATAATTTTAAACAAAAAAATTTAAGCGCGTATTTTAATTGTTTTTTTTATGAATCGGAAGTTTTTTTCTGGTCTATAAAATAGAGCTCAATGGCTTCAGCCAAGGCCTCGGTTGTATAATCCTTGGGGACGACAACCACATTCAAACCTTTCTTACGCGCCGTTTCTGCAGTGATGGGACCAATGCAGGCGGCACCAACCGATTCTAATTTTGCAGGATCAACGTCCCCTACCAACTCCAGAAAATTAACAACGGTCGAGGAGGAGGTGAAGGTCACAACATCGATGTCTCCATCATTCAACTTCCGCATAAATTCTTCCCGCAAAAGGGATTCTGGTGCAATGGTTTGATAGGTAGGGACAACGTCTATTTCGGCACCCATTTTCCGAATTCCATCAGGCAGAATTTCACGCGCGATCGTTGCACGCGGAAGCAGAAAACGCTTGCCAACGACATATTCCCCACGCAGGCACTCCAGCAAAGCCTCCGCAACAAATTCTTCTGGGCTGATTGTGACGCCTAAGCCTAGGTCCCGAACGGCTTGCCCCGTTTTAGGGCCAATAGCGTAGATGCGAACGCCCTTCAAATCGCGCAGATCGCGATCGGTTTCTTTCAATCTCTGCATGAAAAATTCAACACCGTTGACGCTGGTAAATATCAAGCCATAGTAGCTTTCCAAATTCTCCAGTGCCTTATCGAGCGGACCCCAGTCCTCAGGCGGTACGGTTTTAATCACCGGCAACGCCAATGGTTCTGCGCCTTTTTCTTCCAAGGCCCGGATAAAAGATTCGGCTTGTTTTTCGGGACGGGTAACGACAATGGTCTTGCCAAAAAGAGGTAACTTTTCATACCAATCGATCTCAGTCTTCAAATCAACCACTTCGCCAATCACAGTCAGAGCCGGTGGTGAAATGTTCTCCCGCTTTGCAATTTCAGCAATCGTTTTCAACGTGCCAACACAAGTTTTCTGCTCCCCGGTCGTACCTTTTCTAATGACGGCCACAGAGGTTTCAGGATCTTTTCCGTACTCAATCAGCTTGGAAACGATATGAGGCAATCGACGTGCGCCCATAAGAAATACCAGAGTCCCACTTCGCTTTGCAATGTTTTCCCAATCAATGGTTTCGTCCTCTTGCGATTTTTCCGCGCTTCCAGTAATGACAGAAAAGGACGAAGAAAGATGGCGATGCGTTAAGGGAATTCCAGCATAGGCAGACACTCCTGAAAAGGACGACACACCGGGGATAACAACAAAGGGGATTTGGGCAGAATTCAGTGCCTGGGCCTCTTCGCCACCGCGCCCAAAAATAAATGGATCGCCGCCTTTTAAACGAGAAACGGTTTTCCCTTCCCCGGCTTTTTCGATGAGCAGAGCATTGATCTCTTCTTGCTGTAAACTCGCATTGCCCGCTATTTTCCCAGCGTAAATAAGTTCGCAGGATTCGGGCGCATAACGCAAAAGAGCTTTGTTTGCTAAGTGATCGTAAACGATCACTTCAGATTGAATGAGGGCATCTCGCCCCTTCAATGTGATGAGCCCAACGTCGCCAGGCCCAGCCCCTACTATAAAAACAAAACCTTTTTTATTCGGAGAATTCTTCATGTGCCTGACAGAGAAAATTAGTCAAATCTGCAAATTCTTGCAGGGAAAGTGTCTCACCTCTTCTCGATAGATCAATGTCATCAAGGAAAGTACTGCCTTTCTCTTCCTTAAATAATTTACTCCAAAGTTTAAAATTATTTTTCAACATTTTTCGTTTGTGAAAAAATGCCGCATGGACAACTTTGAAAAAAATCTTCTCATCAAGGGTTTGAACGCGTGGCTTGGGAAGGGGAGTGATTTTGACGACAGAGGAATCGACTTTAGGAGGTGGTGAAAATGCGTTTTTCCCAACTTCAAGCACCCGTTCGACATCGCAATAATATTGCAAGTAGACGGTCAGCGATCCGTACTCTTTACTCCCGGGTTCTGCTGAAAACCGATCGATCACTTCTTTCTGTAGCATCAAAGTCATGTCCTGAACATGAGCTCGGTAACCTATCAAACGCTTCAGGATATGAGTCGCGGCATAATACGGCAAATTAGAGACCACTTTAAACGGATGCGGGAGTGAGCCAAAATCGAATTTCATCGCATCTGCGAGGATGAATTCGACATGTTCCCGGGAAGAAAACTCTTTCGATATAGGGCCGTAGAGCTTGGGGTCAATTTCGACAGCAATCAGCCTTCCCGCCTGTTCTGCCAAGCGATGCGTGAGAACGCCTTTTCCCGGCCCTATCTCTACCACGCAATCGTCGTTGGAGATTGCCGCTTGCGCTACAATCTCGTCGGCAACTTCTTCATCAATCAGAAAATTTTGTCCTAGCGGTCGTTTCTTCATCCCTTTTCCGCGCAGGTATTTCGGGAAAATTGAGCCGCCGATTCCAAAACATGGGTCATGCTTGTTGGATCGGCAACGCCTTTCCAGGCGATGTCGAATGCGGTTCCATGATCTACTGAAATGCGAAGGATCGGAAGACCAAGAGTTATGTTGATCGCGTGACCCTGCGATTCCATTTTGACAGGGATCATTCCCTGATCGTGGTACATGGCAATCACAGCATCGTGCTTTACTCCTCGCGAAAATAATGCGTCTGCAGAAAAAGGACCTTCTGCTTGAATGCCTTCCTTTTGCGCTTTTTGAATTGCCGGCACAATAGTTTCAGATTCTTCTTTTCCAAAAACGCCACCATCACCGCAATGCGGGTTCAGCCCGACAACGGCAATTCGTGGGCTTGCGCTCACATGGCGAACCAGCCAATCGTTGACACACACCAGGGTGTCATAAACTGCATCTTGCGTGATGAGTGCAGGAACGTCCATGATGCTTGCATGCGTGGTGACCAACGCGACACGAAGTTCCTTCCCTGCAAGCATGAGAATTGTTTTCGATGCTCCCGTCAATTCGCCCAATAGCTCGGTATGACCCGGATAGTGATGCCCCGCTTTGTGAATACTTTCCTTGCTGATAGGAGCCGTGACAATGATGTCAACCTCCTCGCTCAAAGCCATTTGAACGGCTTTTTTAATGTATTCGACAGATGCAGAGCCACCTTCCCCACTGGCTATGCCGGGTTTAATTTCGAGCGGTACATTTTTTAGATCAATAACGCGGAGTTGATTTTTCTCAGCGGGAAATTCGGGAAAACTTGAAACAGACTTAACTGTCAAATCTGGTGCCCACAGACGAGCGGCTTTTTCAAGGATCTTAGCGTCACCAATGATGACGGCTTGACTGCTTGAGGATAAAGGGTATTGAGAAAAACTTTTGACTATGATTTCAGGCCCCACGCCAGCAGGGTCTCCCATCGTCACAGCAATTCGTTGAAACGATTCCAAGGACTAGGCTCCGCGAATGAATTTTCCGGCCGGGCAGGACTGCCCGGCCGGGAAGGGATCTACTTCTTATTTTATTTTACGCACCGTCCCCTTGGCCTTGCCGGCTGGAGTCGGGCGAGGGCTGGCAGAAAGAATTTCCTTACTAACCCCTTGCTCATATTGTTTGAAATTTTCGATGAACTGAGTGGCGAGTTCTTGAGCCTTGATATCGTACTCGTTCTTCTTCTTCCAGGTATTTCGCGGGTTCAATACTTCATCAGGAACATTTGGAACCGACTTCGGAATATGCAATCCAAAAATAGGATCGGCCTCGGTCTCAACAGAGTTCAACGAACCATCAAGTATCGCGTGAATCATTGCTCGTGTATGAGCAATCTCCATGCGGTTCCCAACTCCATACGGTCCACCTGTCCACCCTGTATTCACCAACCAACAAGAGACTTTATGCTTGGCGATTTTTTCACCCAGCAGATTCGCGTAAACCGAGGGATGAAGCGTCATGAATGGCGCGCCAAAACAGGTGCTGAATATGGCAGAGGGTTCTCGACTCAAGCCCTTTTCTGTTCCAGCTACTTTCGCAGTGTAACCTGAAATAAAATGGTACATCGCCTGCTCGGGTGTCATTTTGGAAACCGGGGGCATAACACCGTAGGCATCGCAAGTGAGCATGATGACGTGCTTGGGATGAGCACCCATGCCCGTAGGTTCGGCATTGGCGATATGTGAAATGGGATAACTCGCACGTGTGTTTTCGGTGAGACTTGCATTGTCCAAATCCAGACGACGGGTCTCTGGGTCGATCACTACATTTTCAAGAATGGTACCGAAACGTCGGGTGCAGTCAAAGATTTCCGGCTCGGCTTCTTCAGAAAGTCGGATCACTTTGGCATAACAACCGCCTTCGAAATTGAAAACACCTTTGTCGCTCCAGCCGTGTTCATCGTCTCCAATCAATTGACGCTCCGGGTCGGCCGACAATGTGGTCTTCCCTGTTCCGGACAAACCGAAAAATATAGCAGACTCATTGTTTTTCCCGATATTCGCGGAACAATGCATCGACAAGACATTGTGTTTTTGGGGCAATAGATAATTCAGAACGGAGAAGACCGATTTTTTGATCTCGCCCGCATAACTGGTTCCGCCGATGAGAACCAGTTGGCGACCGTAATCCACAACTACGAAAACTTCTGAATTGGTTCCATCAATTTCTGGAACCGCCTGAAAATCGGGAACGTGAATGATGGTGAATCCGGGATCGTGGTTCTCCAGTTTCTCAGGGTCCTTGATTTGAATGAACATATTACGCGCAAACAAACTATGCCAGGCGTTCTGGGTGATCACCCGAATATGAAGCTGATGATCGGGATCGGCACCTGCGCAACAATCCTGAATATAGAGATCTTTCCCTTGAAGGTACGCAAGCACTCGAGAGTACAATGCTTCAAATTGATCAACGGTGAAGGGACGATTTACTTTTCCCCACCAGACGTTCTCTTCGCTGGAAGATTCTCGAACTATGAATTTATCGTTAGGCGCTCGACCTGTATGTTGCCCTGTTTCAATACATACGGGCCCCATATGTGCGAGCATGCCCTCTTTATTCCCAACGATTTTCTCGTAGAGTTGAGCAGTGGAAAGATTCCAATAAATATTTTTAACATTCTTAATACCGTGTTGTCCTAAGCCAACCTTGTGCTTCAAGCCTTTTTTGGGCATCATGTATCCCTCTGGACAGAAATGTAAACTAAATAAATTGATAAAACATATTAACATAGACGGCATTCGCAACCGAATATTTTTTTTCTAAGGAAGCTACAATGAAAGTGTTGTAAACTATGGCTTTATGAGTGCAAATGAGAGGGGAATCTGTTGACAGGCACTAAAAAAAATGAAGACAAACCGGTAATCCTTGCCAAAACCGAGACAAAATTCAATCTGATTTATGTGATCCAAACAGGGGATTTCCGGGAAATCTGGTTCAAGGGCAAGGGTGAGCGCGATTTTTTCCTTCAAAGTCGTATCAATGTGAACTGTCCTTTTGAGCTGGCACTCGTCTATTCGCAAATGATGATGGCATCTCTCTTTTTGCAACCAACTCCGAAACGAATTTTAATGATTGGTTTGGGGGCCGCTGTGGTCTCCAATTTTATGCACGATCAATTTCCCGATCTGCATTTGGATGTGGTGGAAATCGACCCGATGGTCTTGACTGCCGCAAAAAAATATTTTTTCCTGAAAGAATCGCCACGCTATAAGGTGCACGTTCAAGACGGACGCGTCTTTCTTAAAAATCAAATCGGCAAAGAACCTTACGATATGGTTTTTTTGGATGCGTTCAAAAGTGGTTCGGTGCCCTATCACTTAAAAACGGTTGAGTTTTACAAGGAAATCAAATCCGTCCTCACTCCCAATGGCCTGGTTGGCTCCAACCTCTACGGCAAAAGCAATACCATGAAACCCAGCGACCGAAAATCGTTTCTCAAGGTATTTCCCAATGTTTACACTTTCGAAGATCCCGATAAAGTAGCGACTGTACTGCTAGCGCAAGGTGGGAACAAGAAATGGTCGGCAGTGGATTTTGAAAACTCTGCAAAAAGCTGGGAAGGAAAATTTAATTTTTCCATGAAAACTGTGGCTGGCTACTTCAAACCAAATCAATTTTTGCTGAGTACCGGGAAAGAATTAAAAGACGATTTCACCGATTCAGAATTTGTCCGCGCGGTTGAAAAAAACAATTCCAACGATTCGCTGTACCGCCCTTACCCGATCCACAATACACACTGAAGCCCAAGACTCAATCAAACTAAATATCAGGGCAAATTCATTTCATTAATAAAAAATAAATAAACATAGACCCAACTTTTTAAAAGAAAAATCCAAAAGGGAAAATTAGTATAATAATTTGTATCTGGCCCCCAATGCAATCAATGCTTCCGTCGCCTTTTTAGCCAAGACAGAACCATCATCTGGGCCTCTGTCTGATATTTGAATATGGCAAAACCGCTTTCCTTCTGGGTAAATTTTTAAAAAGTAAGAATTCCCTCGGCCTATAACCGTAAATGCGATTCTAGGATAGCTATACACATTGCTTTCTTCACTGAAGGTTGTCACACCACCAATGCCAAATTTACAATAACTATCTTTTCCGTGGAACCATCTAATTCTTTTGTTTAATGACGCTAGAAAAATTATCGCCTTTTCTTCAGGTATGATGTCAACTGCTCCATAATCTACCATGTAGTCCAATTCCTTTTGGCAGCCTACTTGAGTTAACAATAGCAAAACTAGAAGACTAAAAATCAATTCAGCAGGTGTGTTAGGGTATATTTTACTCATACACTTCTGCCTCCTGGGTTATAAAGATAAACCAAGTTTCCCTTCTGTAGATCCTTAACCTCCGACCAAATTGAATCAATTGCTGCAGAAGCTTTTTCATAGCTAATTCGCTTAACAGTTAAAAAGTGAAGCTTTGTCTTCCCTTGCACAGTCAAAATTGATCCAACCCTTACCACTGGATTCCTTCCTATTTTCAATACAATAATTTCCCAATCATCATTTATCTCTTGTATTTCGCCAATTGGTTGACGGCCTATTTGACATAGTAGTATTTCTTGATTGCCATTTGTTTTATCAACTTTGCATTCTTGAATTTGGCTTTTATGACCGTAAACTGAACTTGGTATTAGGATCAAGCACACACTCATTAGAACTAAATATTTAACTTTATCCATAGATTTCTCTTATTAAAAAAGAAAGGGTAAATGGGGCAAATCAATTCTTGCCTCTATTAATTTATATGAGGTATTCAAGACAATAATAACGGGTAAGTCTCGGTGACGTGGTCCACCTGTTTGGCGAATACATGGGCTCCTCTATAAAGCCGTATATTTCAAGCTTTGTCTTTCCAGCGTCGCACGTCGCGCATGAATTTATTACGGTCCATCTCGCTGTCCCAGGGGAAGGCATCCATCAATGGCTCGAAGGCATAGTTGGACTTGTCCTTGGGCGGGATTTCGAAACTTCCATCGGCCACTCGATACATATTATTAAAGGTCCTGTAATTGCCGCAAAGAGCAACGTAATCCCAGGACGTTTCCCCCTGAATCAAAGCGCACAATTCCGATGCTGAAATGCCTTCGTAGAGACTGATCTTTCCCAAAGGACCTTTTTGAATTTGAAAGGGCACTTGTTCGAAATCGACGCTCCATATTTCGGAACCTTCCTGCCCAAACACTTCCAACTGATACGCCACCTGCCAATGACTCCATCCGGCAAGGGTGTCGCTTTTTCTCCATCGCTCGACCAATTCATTTTCAATAAAATTGCGGATGACTGCCATCTCCTCTTCGTGACACTTGGGGTCCTTCGTCTGCGTCCGAATCGCGGGCACTTCTGCTCCGGGCTTGAAAATGACTTTGTAGCTATCGTCTTCTTCCACGCGCACAAAGGGAGAGGATTGTTTTTCGATTCGTATTGCGTCGGCAGAAATATGTGCGACATCTCCGGGGAAATAACTTTCACATTGGACTTCGGGATAAAATGCTTTCAGATCTTGAAGGTATTGGTCCTGGGTTGTTGGGAATGAGTAACGGTTGAGAAATGCGAACTCATCTCTATAACGGAACGCGGCGGAACCGGGAACAACAAACCTCGGCTCCAATGCACGAATGATGTTCAAGAATGAACAATACTCATCCATCGGCAATTCCATCGCCTTGTTGTACGAAAAATTTCCTTCCAGCAAAGGCAGAAAACGGGCATGGGCAAAGTCCAGATGCCCATACAATTCTTTAATATGCTGGATGATTTCGGGATTGACGATGGTATCGACCTGATTCCATACGGTCACTTCACCATCGTGAACGATCAGACCATGCTCGGGAAAATAATCTTGCGCCGTGCTCGATTGATTGAGCGACGGGGTTGGGATGAGCGTCACATCCTGGATTTTTATCGGCTCGAAATCGGCAACGATCTGAACATTTTCAAATTCCAGTTCCTTGATAACTTCAAGCAGAATGTCATCGTTCGGAACCAGTATTTTTGCGTCGGGCTTGAGAATACTTTTTTTGTTGCGTGCAATATAGGCAAGGGTCCGAACGTCGAAATGATCTTGATGTCGGTGGGAAATATTGAGGACATCAACAGGGGGAATTTTGTCGATCTCCAGTTTTATTTTCGGACAGAGAACGTTGATCTCTTCCCAAAGATAATCAAACCATACAGGATCGGACAGAATAACGGTTTCCGCAGATTGGGTAACAAGACAGGCATGCCCGACCAATGTGGTTTTTATCACGACGAATCCTTCCTCAAAGAGTGGTCAAAAGGGGGAGAATACCCGAAGGAGCGTAGCAATTCAAGTCCGGCAGGCGACGCCTGCAGGAAATAAAACCCTGCAACTAATCGTTTTACTCAATATGGAAACGCTTAAGGTGTCCCAGCTCCGGCGGGCGTGTGATAAAAACAAGGCACAGCGCAGGCGACGCCTGCAGGAAATAAAATCCTGCAACTAATCGTTTTACTCAATAAGGTGTCCCCGCTTCGGTTGGCAATCTCTCTAAAGACTTCAAGCAGGAATATCAGGCTATGGGTTTCCTTGCAAGCAAGTTGAAGGTATTTTCGGATCTGAGCAACCGGTTGGCTATCCAGGCGACGACACCATATCGACGCGAGCAGTATTTTTCCAGATGGATGATTTCCAATCCTTCCGCTTGTAAAACTTCGGCGACTCTTTTCGGATCGATGCCTCCAAATTTACGCTGGTAATCGGCCAATTCATATTTTTCTTCAAAAAGGGAGATGCCTCGCCATTTCATTTCGATACGATAGGCGATCTCATGTGCCCAGGTCAGCATACGATGCAGTTGATAACGGAAGGGGGAGTGGATGGATTGTTTGAGCGGTTCAAAAAAAATCAAAAGCGTCCCACCGGGATTTAATTTTTCACACATCTTTTTTAAAATGGTTTCTGGATCATAGAGGTGATGCAGTAAGGCAGAGGCTGTAATGGCTGACCATTTTTCTTCATTTTCTTCAAGAAAACTTTCGACATCGGAGCAGAACAACCGGGAACGTTCGGCATCTTCATTCCCAACCCTGGTTTTCAAAGAATCGAGCATGGCTTCGGATAAATCCACGCCCGTCATTTCGTAACCACGTTCTAAAAATTTCAGATACAGGTAACCTGTCCCACAGCCCAAATCCAGTATCGGCCCTCGGCTTTGCCCCAGTTCCTTGCAAACCCGTTGCACGGTATGCCGCAAAACACGCTTCTGAAAATAATTTGTTTGTTCGGGATGGCGGTCGAGATAGAGGGGGCCTTCCAATTGATGGACTGTCTTGTTTTCCTCAAGAATTTTTTCACGAAGCTCCAGATTAGATTCGACCATATCGGGTTCCTGATGATTCATTTTTTGAGGCAATTCAGGCTTGCTGAAAGAAGAACCGTTTGGGAGTTTTGGAGGTTTCGCATTCGTTGCAGTTGACGCAAACTTCTGGAAATTTTTTCTCTTCGTGCTCCTGCCGCAATTTTTCGATTGCGTGTCCGTGCCATAAGTCACTGATTTTATCGTCCCAGGCATTGCCTAAAACCAGTGTCGCATTGTAATCGACGCAACAGGGGATCACCCTTCCATCCCACAGGGCAACCAGTTTGCCGTAGTCCTTGCCAAACGGTTCGGGGCAGGCGGTATCTCGCGGGCTTTGAATCAACTTGGGTTGCAAGCGCACATGGTCGACTCTGTCTTCCCAGTAAGCAATGTATTCATCAACATCTTCCTGACTTTCCTCTTCCACTGTGAACACAACACCGAGGCTCAACTCTGGGCGCAGTCGATCTCTCACTGCTTTTACTTTTAAAATATTTTTTTCGATTTCGGCAAGTTCAACGCCACGGACACGCTTATAAGTTTCTGGCGAACCGTCGATAGAGAATCTCAAAATGGTAAGGGGGCCTCTCACAATGCGCTCGATGGTTTCATCATCCAACAACGTTCCGTTGGTATTCATCACAATGTTCGGGATACCCGACTCCGACGCATAATCAAACATTTTGAACAAATCTTTGTTCAATAAAGGCTCTCCCCAATTGTGCATGCAAAGATGCTCGAGGTCGGGACAGTCGTCGATGATTTTTTTGAAAAGGTCGAGTTCCATGAACCCGCCTTTCCGCGTCATGCCTTCGGTCACAAAACAAAAGGAGCATTTTAAATTGCAGACGTTCGTGGGTTCGATGATCAAAGAGCTGAGTTTTTTTACGGGGATCATTCGATCACCTTATCGACGATGTAGTCTGGCCGATCCTGTACACGCAGATGGACGCGTCCCAAGTATTCACCCAGAAGTCCCATCGACAGCAATTGAATGCCTGCGAGGAAAGCGAATGCAGCGGAAAGTAAAACCATGCCGTCTACCAGAATCCCACGCACAACGCGTTGAAAAATTAAAAATGCCATCAAGCCAAATCCTGTACTTGCGCCCAGCAATCCCATGTAAGTCACCAATCGCAGGGGGAAGTTGGAGTACCCTGTAACGATGTCCCAGGTCAATCGGATCAACTGTGACAAACCATATTTTGTGACACCTTTTTCGCGGGCAGAGTGTTCCACTTCCACTTCGGCAGTGGGGACACCCATCCAACTCATGAGAACCGCCATGAATTGGGACTTGTCTTTGCACTGATCGATTTTATCGACCACGCTTGGACGCAAGGCCCGAAATGAGCTGAGGTTGAGCTTGCAGGAAGGACCCAACATTTTTTGCGCAAAGCATTGTAAAACTCTCGAACCTGCGACACGGGTCCACGTGTCTTTTCGCTTCCTGGGAACCGTTACGACCAGTTCAATATCGTCGGTCATCGCATCGAGTAATTTGGGAATTTCTTCTGGTGGATTCTGCAAGTCGGAATCGAGTTGCACGATGATAGCACCTCGACAGTGACGAAAACCTGCCAGCACAGCGGCCTGTTGACCAAAATTCCGGGTAAAGCGGATGATGCGGATGGATGAATCCTTCTCGCGCAAGGCTTGCAATTGTTGGTAAGAACCGTCGTCGCTCCCGTCGTCGATAAACAACAGTTCGCAGGTTTTACCAAGACCTGCAACGACTTTACTCAATCGCGAATACAGATCGTCAATGATCGGTGCTTCATTGTATACGGGAATGACGAATGAAATATCGACTTCAGCAGACACAGGCAATGGGTCTTTCTGAGGTGTCTCGTCCGGGTTGCGTTTCGCGGGTTCTCCCATCGGATTCTATATCAATTCGACGACGAGGCCGGTGAGTTAGTGGGCGCAATGGCATTTCGCCACAACAAAGCCAATGGCGTTTTTAGAGCGGAACGAACGAGCCATTTGAACTCCATCGTTTGCAGAACTTGGCGGGCGCGACTTGCGCTCAGATAAAATCGTCTGTGCCCTTCTCGTTTGATTTCCAGCAACTCACGCGAACTTACTTTACACGCGGTTTTGTCGATATTGAAAGTCGTGTACTGGGAAAATTCCTGACTGGCTTTTTCGTTTTCGGAAATGACGGTTTGCCTGATCTCGGTTCCGGGGTTGGGGATCACCAACGAAAAGTTTACGGTTGTGAATCCCGACCGACACGCCAGATCGAGGGTCTCGTACATTTCCTCTCTGGTTTCGGTTGGGAAACCTAACATGAAAAATCCGTGCACGCTGATTTTGGATGAGGTCAAGCGTTTGACCACACCTTCTACCAGGCCAATGTCCAAATCCTTTTTGATCATTTCCTGAATGCGTTGCGAACCGGCCTCCACGCCCAGTGCCATACGGTATACCCCGGCACGATGCATGATGTCGATCAGTTCATCATCGAAGAAATCAACACGCAATCCATTAGGGAAGCTGATGTGGATATCCAGTTTGCGGTCGATGATCATTTGCAGGATCTGCTTTGCGCGTGGCATGTTCAGATTGAACATATCATCCACAATATGAAATTCCTTCACGCCGTAACGTTTCATAAGGAATTCCATCTCATCCAGCACAACCTCGGGCGAGCGATAATGCATTGTCTTGGAAAAAATATCGTGACAATAGGTGCAAAGGAATGGGCATCCTCGCGAAGTTACGATGGGTAAAAAGTGACGGTCTCTATACGCGGGAAAGAAATCCATCGAACTTCGAAAATCGAAATACCGTTCGACTTCGATCAAATCGTATTCTTGCTGAAGCCAGTCGAGATCGGTGATGACCGGACGATCCTGGGTTTGAACGCACTCGCCATCTTTTCGATAGGCAATGCCCTGAACACCACTCAAATCGGCAGAAGCCTCGAGAGCACTTATCAATTCGACAATGGTGCGGTCGCCTTCACCACGCACTACATAATCAACATTTGGATCGCTTAAAATATATTGCGGTTCGTGTGAGCAATGGGGTCCGCCAAATATAACGGAAACATTGGGATTGATCTTTTTCACTTCGGCTGCACCGATGAAACCACATTCAGCTTCGATGGTCATGATGCCGATGCCAACGACATCGGGATCAAACTCTGCCATGTTTTGTTCCAACTCGGCAGAAGGAGTGTTGGAAATTCGCAGATCGAGTATTTTTACTTCATGTCCTGCGCGTTTGAGGACAGAGCCAATGGCAACCAATCCCAGAGGGAAAGATCGAGCCATGGATGCGTTGCCTCCAGCAGCGGGTCTCAGTAATAATATTCGCATAATCTATTTTCCTTTATATCGCTTACGCGATGTTTGACGTAAATTGTAGCACAGTCTCAGCCTGCATCTGGTCCGACATATTCGGACTGGCAACAACCGAGACATCCCGGGAAAATCTTTTCCTGAATGATTTTTGCTCGAAAATTTTTAGCTCTGTCACTGTTCCAAAAATAAGCACGACTCCCACCCGTTCGGTCGCTGTCAAAATTTCCAAGCGGATAATGCGGGCAACTGTGCACATCACCGTAGGCAGAAAAAGCCACTTTGCTCCAGGCAATATTGCAGTGATAATCTTTATAAGAACTTTCGTTTGAATAATAACGAACGATTTCCTCTGTGCTGATGTAGTTGGGCGAAAATCGTAATTGTGATTTGTAATGCTTGCTTTTCTCAGTCAACAAATCCAGTTGCTCTTTCAATACAATCGGATCGATAGGCTCTACTGGGCGCGGAGGAACGGATAGCCTGTCCTCTTGATTGTAACCCTTGCGATGCCCGTACTCGGCAGTATTTTCCAAAACAAAATTGCAGACTTCAATTCCCAATTCCTCGCTGTAGTCGTACAAGGAAACCAAATCCAGAACATTGGCTTTGCTGATAACGCAGGTCATATGAATCTGTGGGTACTTTGCATTCAACTGACGACGCTTTTCAACCAAGCGTTCCAGCCCCTTCAAGGTCTTGCGATGAGAGCCCGGGGATTGAGTGATATTGTCGTGGAGTGCCTCGCCCCCTTCGAGCGAAACTCCCAGAAAAAACAGCCCCGGACGCCAAACAGAGCGCATCCTTTTAGCCAACAATCGATCGACCATTGCTTCTGTCAACAAAGTACCGTTGGTGATGATATGCACTTTGTTGCGCGAACAGGCGTAATCAAAAATTTCTTGAAAATCATTTTTCATGATCGCTTCACCACCCGTGAAGGTGATCGCAGAAAAGCGGCTCAGCGAATCTATAGCGCGACAAACCTCTGCGGCGTTGCGCTCTTCCGTATATTTTTTCTGCGTTTCAGTTTCTTCGATGATCTCCAGATAATGGCACATCTCGCAACGCAGGTTGCACCTGTAAGTCACTTCAAAATAGGCATGAATCGGTGGCAAAGCGTATTTGGGCGCGATGATTTGCGGCAGAAGCGATACCAGCCGAGGCAATGTTTTTTGAAGGTACTTGAAAGAAATCATGTTTTTCAGCCGGATCCTTGCAAAATTTTAAGGCTTTCTTCTCCGCAATTGAACAACAGATCAATCGCTGAAAGATAGGGAACAAAGTCTGGAAAGCATTGCTTGTATTCAGGGTGTTGATAACGCTGAAATTCCAGCCCCATCCCACGTTGCTCGAATGCCTTGGGGTCGAGATAATTTTCCGCTGAGTCACCACTCAAATAATTTTCCGCTTTCAATGCCTCACAAATTTCCAGGATACGATCGCCCTTGGCACCCCCCACATTCAAATCAGAAGAACAAGATGTCGGTGTATCGATTTTAAAAGATTCCGTAAGAAATTCGATGCCGGCATAACAAAGATCTGTAAGAAAACGATAGTCTTTATTATATATCGACTTCACGGCAGGAAAATAAAGATCAAAGTAAGGTGATCTCGAATAATTGGAGCGAATGGCTTCACAATGTTTCCTCTTCCAGGGAGATGCGGGATCGATTTCGGTTTCCTTCAATGATTGCTGATAACGATTTTTTTGGAGAATGGGGACCGTCAACCAAGCAGAACCTTGCGGTGTCCGTATCTTATTACGATTTCTCCAGTCACGCCGAGTAAACTGAACATCGTCTAAAAACACAAATCGATCGACACGCGCCATCTGATCGAAATAGCCGATCCAGGGAATATAGGAAGGTTGTAAGATCGCAATTTTCATATTGCGGAAAACCTTGGGAATGAATTCATTTATTCAAGACGCAGATCAATTTTTCCAGCGCAAGTTTTCATCGAGACGACCGTCTTCCAATAATTTTTTTATGCACCCAATCCGGAAATACTTCCCGTCTTCCAGGCTATCTTGATCCAGTTCTTTTTCACGATAGGCGTTGTGCAACTCTGCGATACCTCTTTTCAAACTCCACTGTGGATGGAAATCTGGGAAAACGGTCTTAATTTTCGAACAATCCACTCGATAGGTGCGCCCTCCTTCGCCGGGAACAAAAACAATCTCGATCTCTTCATCCCGCAGGGTGTCTTTCACTATCTGAGCGATTTCGCGTACTTGAAAATTTTCATCGATGACACCGACGTTGAGAGCCTGATTATGGATTTTCTCCGCTGGAGCTTTCAATGCGCAAGCGAACGCCCTGCACAAGTCCTCGACGTGAACCATCGGGCGCCAATGGGCACCGTCACTAAAAACCGTGATCTTTTTTTTCAGGAACGCGTCTGCCGTCATGATGTTGACCACCAGATCCAACCTCAATGCAGGTGACAAACCGTAGACCGTTGCGTTTCTCATGAACACGGGATGAAAGGAATCGTCTGCCAGCTTTGCAATTTCATCTTCTGCCATGGCTTTGGCCTTGGCGTATGCGGTGATGGGATTCAACTTGCCAGTTTCGTCGATAGGTTTAGAGTCATCAGCCACACCATACAAACTGCAAGAAGATGAAAAAATGAAACGTTCCACACCTGCCTTTTTTGCTTTTTGAGCCAACTCAAAGGACGCTTGACCGTTGATATCCTGAGTGAGTGCTGGATTCATTTCTCCCAAAAAATCTGTAGAAAGAGCGGCCAAATGAATCACCGCAGTCACACCGTCAAAATCTTTTTCATCCACATCGCGGATATCTTTTATCAATTGACGAAAAGGTGGGTAATCGTCGCCATAAAAAAGATTTTCCCGGTAAAAAGCAGAGTCCAGCCCGATCAGTTCGAACCCCTGCTCGATAAGGTGACGAGACATGATCCGACCGATATAACCCAGGTTTCCTGTAACAAGTATCATTTAAATAATTTTCTTATTTTTTAGAGGAAGCAAAAAACTCTGCTTTGACTAAATCAACAGAGCTTCTTATCTTAACGGGATTCAAACAGCTTTACTTTACACCGAGCCTGAGGATGGTGATGGGGAACGAGGCATCAATACAAGGTTTGGACAAATTCATTGAATCGACCACAACCAATGCTTTTTAAGAAACCGATACGACGGATAAATCAGCAAAACACGCAAGCTGAAATAACTTGCGATTCGCTAGAGCATCTTGATCAATCTATCAACCGCCTTTTCGATGCCGTCAGCGACTTCTGCGATATTTTGTCCCAGCATATAAGCAGGGCCAGAAACGATCTTGTTTTCCTCATCCACTATGAAATCCTGAACGGCACATTCTTCGTGCTTACTGCCCATGCTTTCAATTTTAGAACCCACATCTTTGTCATTACCAATCGTGAGAGTTGGGTGAATATCGGTAGCGTCGAAAACCTTGGCAACCATCGCCGGAGCAATACAAACGGCTCCCTGAGGCTTGTTTTTTGCGCGAATTTCTTTGACCAAACGAGAGACTTCGGGATGAACCTTGCAATTTTCTCCACTGACGGCAAAGTCAGATAAATTTTTTGCGGCACCAAAACCACCGGGGAAAAACAGACCGTCGATATCATCCGCTGAAACTTCAGCAATGTCTTTGATATCACCTCGGGCAATACGAGCCGATTCTACCAGAACATTCCTTTGCTCGCCCTCCATAGCCTCGCCCGTCATGTGGTTGACAACATGCATCTGCGCAACATTAGGAGCCATGCACACAGCAGAAGCCCCGCCCCTTTCGATTGCCAAAAGAGTGATAACCGCTTCATGAATTTCGGACCCGTCGTACACCCCACAACCTGATAACACCACACCGATTTTCTTTTTCATGAGTCGCCTCGCTAAACAATTGAATGGAAAACTGTTGATTGAAAAATTCGCCCTAGCTTATCATAATTCAATAAAATTTTTCCATAAGGCAAAGACTTTTGCAGGACATCAGCCTACACCTTAGCGAACAACCATCACTCTAAAGGCGAAGTAATTTGTAACTGCGCACGACCTGTTATGGATACTTGCAAAGGTCAACCCAGTGCCCCCGGCGGCTCGCCGGCTAGCCCTGGAAACTGTTGGAGATGGGCAGGCGTCGATCTTTGCCAAAGGCTCGGGGGGTGATTTTAACTCCGGGGGGGCCTTGTCGGCGTTTGTACTCGTTTTGGTCAACGCGTCGGGAGATGATTTCTGCGTCTTTCACCGATAGCCCGGCTTCTATCAATGACTCGGTACCGCCATCGTTTTCGATATAAAGAGCAAGACCTCGATCTAATAAATCGTAGGGCGGTAGGGAATCGCTGTCAAACTGGTCGGGCTTCAACTCAGCGGACGGTTCCTTATTCAAAATATTTTCTGGAATGGTGGCTTGTTCGTCGCGTCGATTGACCCAGCAGGACAATTCGTAGACCCAGGTTTTGGGAACGTCTTTCAAGGGGGCAAAGCCTCCTGCCATGTCGCCATAGAGGGTACAATAACCAACGCTGATTTCGCTTTTGTTGCCTGTGCTCAGCACCAACCATCCCATCTTGTTCGACAGAGCCATGAGCAGGTTGCCACGAATTCTGGCTTGCAGGTTTTCTTCGGCAAGTCCTGACGAGGTTCCTTTGAAGAGGTCCTTTAAAATTTTATCATAAGCCTTCATGGCTTTTTCGATGGCGAGGCAATGCAGTTTGATTTTCAAATTTTTCGCTAAATTTTTTGAATCGATCAAACTGTGATCGGAAGACCAGGGTGAGGGCATCATGACACCGATTACATTTTCGGCTCCCAGAGCATCCACCGCAATGGCGGTCGTCAACGCAGAATCGATGCCTCCACTCAGGCCAATCACGGCTTGCTTGAATTTATTTTTTGACAGATAATCCTTCGTTCCAAGCACCAGTGCTCGGTAGATCTCTTCCCAGAAATCCAGTTTCTGACGAGGTTCTTTGACTGGAACCGGCTTCTCGATGTTTCGATAACAAGCCGGTACAGCAATGGGGCAGTTTTTTATGAGACTTGCCGTTGCTCCCGCTGTTTTTCTGTTTTTTGATTTTGGAGTTATTTCGATATCTGCGCAGATGAGTTTTTCTTCAAAGAAGGGTCCTTCGACCTGAAGCTTTCCTTCTCCAGACAAAACCTGGCTATTGCCGTCGAAAACGAGTTCGTCTTGCCCACCAACCAGGTTGGCGTAGACTATGCAGGCATTGTACTGTTTTGCCCGTTGCTTGAGCATCGCTTTGCGTTTTTCGACTTTGCCTTTATGGTAGGGTGAGGAGGAGATGTTAAACAGAATGTCGGCTCCTCCCTCTTCAGATAGAATTTTTCCGGGGCCATTCTGCTCCCAAATGTCTTCACACAGGGTGATCCCTATGGCAAGCCCCTTGTAGGTGATCTTTAACGGCCGTTCGCCTTCGGTGAAATAACGTTTCTCGTCGAAAACACCGTAATTGGGCAAACACATCTTTCGCGAATGGGCGCGTAATTTGCCATCCGAGAGTATGGCGGCTGAGTTGTACAGCTTGTTCCTCACTTGTTCAACGTAACCCACAACCACAGCTATGCCTTTGGAGTGAGGAATCAAACGATTCATGGTGGCTTTATTTTCCGCGATGAATTTTTCTTTATAAAGCAGGTCTTCAGGGGGATATCCGGTGATCGCCATTTCGGGGAACAATACCCAATCTGCACGGTTTTTCTTGGCTTGCGAGAGGAATGAACGCATTTTCTTAAAGTTGCCCGAAAAATCACCCACCGTAGCATTCATCTGCGCTATGGCAACCCGAATTGATATCGATTTTGCATCTGAGATAGAACGTTTTTTTTTGATCGAACTCGCCATGATTTTTGGGCTATTGGAAGAAAGATGTCGAAAATTTTTACTGATTTAAAAAAGACGATTATACTATACAGGGTCAAAGCATGTGAGGCCCTGTTGTTTTTTATCTAGCCTTACTCATACAGGCTTTAATTTTTAATAATTATAAGGAAATATTCATGGAAGAAAGCATCAAACATTCTATTCGTAAAAACGGATACCCTTTGAAATCGGTTCGCTTGCCATTCAAGGCGGTTTATTCTGCCTGTAAAAATAATGAAACTTCAATCGGCGATGTGTTGAAAAATTTGGAACAGGAGGGTGTCTTGGGCGAGGTCGATGGGGATTTTATCCTTTTTAAAGGTACTGCTCAGAAAACTCAGACTTTTTCAGCAGATCCCAAGCCTAAAAGTCCTCTCCATGCGGAAGACTTTAACATGGAGAATTTTCAAAAATATGCTCAGGAGCAAATGAACAGCATGACACCGGAGCAAATTGAAGCAATTCGAAAACAAGCGGGAGAAATGAGCGAGGAAGAAAAACAAAAAATTCTTCAAACTTTCGCCAAGCAATTCAAGCCTGGCTCTTGATCGTGCAAACCCAAAGCACCAGGGTTTGAAGTGCCTGTTACTTCATAAAAAATGTGGTCAGACAAAAAATGAATACAAATATCGATCCAGACAAAAGAAACAGACCCACGAAAATATGATTCCTTATCACCCACTCGTCTAAATGATGATGCGATTGATCTAATTTGCTATGAACAGCCTGGGTAGAATAGGACTTATCTAAATGGGAGCTCATCCTTCGAAACATACCGGGGCTGACTAAAATCGCCATACAGGTCAAGGCTCCCATTCCTGCAGTCACAATCAAAAACCATCTAAAAAAATCGACTGCCATTTCTGTAAAAAAGATGGCATTTCCGGTAGTCGGAGCAACAACAAGCTCTATAAACATCTTGGCATTAAAATCCAGCAATAAATATTTAAGCGTGAAAACTGCACCGGCCAGGAAAAAACCACCTATCCACCAACGCCGTTCAATAATAGCTTCGGTTGTATCATAATGTTTGTCCATCGAATCGGAGACGGCATCCGTTTGAAACGTTTTACCAAAACCTTTGTTCATAGACATTGCCAACTTAGGTGCAAACAATATAAGAGCACTCACAATAATGGAAACAACAACCACAAATGTCAGTAAAATTTTTCCTGACTCTAAAAGGATTTCATAAATTGAATCCATAGCCTTGCTTTCTCCTGCAATCTGTTAGGTAACTTATTTATTTTGAATAGGAACATCACCTTCCGGTGTTTCGCCACGAGTTCTTTGTTGTTGGTCGACTTCATTGTTCAGCGGACTATCCACCACGATTACTTTTCTTCCGATCACACCACTATTCGAGTCATAAGGCCATTTTACAATCGTATTATCTTTTCGTTGATGATAGATAAAACCTGTGATCGTAAACTCGGTTATCGTCGTTCCACTTTCTTGCACCGTGAGCGGTGTGGTTCCCGTGTCAACGTTGAATAGCCATATATCCGCATCGGCATCCTCCCCGGTTGGCTGGGTGTTCCTTAAGTCATTGTAACCGCGCGGCACCTTGGCCAAGTTGGCAAAGGGATTCTCAGGAAATTGAGCGGCTTTGCCATTTAGCAGGTCGGAACCATAATTTGCAACGATATTAGAACGCATCGTATCAACGGTCATATCTTCGGCTATCAGCTCAGTTTTTTCGGCCGTGGTGATCATTTTTTGCAATGCGACTGATACCAAGATACCAATCATGGTGATAACCATGATCAACTCAATAAAAGTAAAACCGTCTTGCAAACTTTTTCGGCTTTCCAGACCGAGGCTCTTTGTCTTAAGGTTACGGGTCATATCATCTTCCATCACACCATTGTCTTCATTTTTATTTAACCCGCCATTTTCGACATATCCCACATGGGAACAAAAATAGCCAGTGCGAGAAATAGTACCATTCCACCCATAAAAACTAATAAAATAGGTTCTATTTTGCTTGATAAATTTTTCACAGCTTGGTCGACTTCAGCATCATAATAGTCTGCAACTTTGATCAACATAATATCCAAGGAGCCAGACTCTTCCCCCGCCGCAACCATTTGCACAACCAATGGAGGCACCAGCCCGCTTCGTTTGAGCGGTACAGCCATCCCCAAGCCTTCTTGAACACTTTCCTTAACATCTAAAACGACTCGGCTAAGCACAACGTTCCCCATCACCTGTGCGGTGACGTCCAGAATATCCAAAATGGGAACACCACCTTTTTGCAGAGTCCCAAAAACTCGGGCAAATTTCGACATTGCCGAGCGCAATAATATGGCGCCAATCAAAGGAAACTTGAGCTTAAACATATCCCACTTGAACCGCCCTGACTCCGTGCTAACCCATTTTTTATGGAGCAAAAATAATCCAAATAATACGGCTCCCGTGACATGCCAATAGTCCTGAAAAGCCTTATTCGCACCTATCATAATTTGTGTGGCCAAAGGCAATTCAATGTTGGCCTTCTCGAACATACCAACAAAAATGGGAACCACTTTGACCATCAGGATCACCATCGCAATGGCCATGGCACCCACTACCATTTTGGGGTAGCTCATCGCGGCTTTGACTTTGATGCGATTGTCTTCGTCTTTTTCCAGAAGATCGGCCAGACGCCCCAACAACTCGTCCATAACACCGCCAGCTTCTCCAGCGGCAATCATGCTCAAATACAGCTCCGAGAAAACATCGGGAAACTTTGACATCGACTCAGATACAGACAATCCACCTTGAATATCAGCCCGAACTTGCACAAGAACACGCTTGAGCTTGGGACTCTCCATTTGCTCTGAGAGTGCAGATAATATTCCTAATATAGGAAGCCCTGCATTGAACAAGGTAGACATTTGCCGGGTGAAAAGGACCAAATCTTTTGCAGTAACCTTTTCAAAGCGTTGCCCGAAAGGAATGTTCTCTTCATCCTTGATTTTATCTTTAGTCTGCCCCCCTGCCACTTTAATTTTGACAGGGAAATGTCCTCTCTTTGCAAGCTCTTGTCCAACTTCATCGGCATCAGAAGCAGTGAGACTGCCTTCTTCCAATCCGCCTTTACGGTTTCTTGCTCTGTATTCGAATACGGGCATAGTACGATATTACAACGGGTTTTACCATTTTACAATTCATCTAATGACAGCTAAAACTCAGATCATTTTTTAGCCGCTCAAACAAAACGGAAAGATCTAATCTCCGATTCCATATTTTTTCATTTTATTATGCAAAGATTTCCTACTGATATTGAGTCGATCTGCCGTTTCCTGACGCTTCCAATTTTCTTCTTTCAAACTCTGGAGTATCAAATTTTTTTCAGTCCAAGCTACCACTGCATCCACGTTCTCCTGAAAACTCATTTCAGGGGAAGGCGCAGGCACACTTTTTTCGAAAGGCGGATAGCACTTCAGAAAGTCTTCTTTTTTCAAGGTGTTATTATACGCTAGAACAATCACCCTTTGAATAATATTTTCCAGCTCTCGGATGTTTCCCGGCCAAGAATAGTTTAGCAATATTTCCATGGCTTCTTCGGAAATAGACTGGATGCCTTTTTTAAATTTTTCGTTATATACGCCCAAAAAATAATTGGTGATTTCTGGAATATCTTCTCTTCGCTCTCTCAATGGGGGAATTTTCAGG
>JAJDBG010000103.1 GCA_029261475.1 Nitrospinaceae bacterium | reverse complement strand
AGACTATTTTATTAAGGTTCAAGGACATTGCTACGTTAAAAACGGGTTTTCAGGATATGGAGAACATCATATTCAAGAATGCCTGAATATCTTTGAACATTTAGGCTTTTTAAGTACCGCAGGTGTTTTATATCTTTACCTGGGGGTCATGGACAATAATGAGAAATTATTGGCAGATGCCCGAACTATTTCAGATGCGGTAAAAGCCTTCATCAAAAATCACTTAGCAACCCAATTGCCTTGTTACGATGGGCATATTATTGAAATTTCAGAATCTATTCATTTTATTTTGAGTTTTAGAGAAAATGAATTTATCAATGAGTGGATAATTCAAATTATAAATAAGGTCGCATTCTCTTACCGGAATATGGAGCAATTTTTCCCAATTAGTTCGGATTCTTTTGATGATTTGGTTGCTTTGAACGTTTCAAGGAACGTCAAAAAAGAAAAGCTGTTCGAACTGTCAACTTTGATTCCCATTCTTGCCCAATGGTGTATCGCTCTCGGTTTTGATGAAACTTATGCACTTATTCGGGAAATTGCAGAAAAAGTTTTTCCAAATTGTGCACTACAAATATGGTACCCAGACCAAGATACCGATTCTGAACTCTACATTGGAAACGGAGGCGGAACAGGTGCTGTTGATGCACCGATGAAGCTTGATGAGGATATTGATGAGATGAAAAAGCGAATTAAGTTAGTCCAAAAGAACACAATTAGTTTTGAGGAAATATCATCATTTAAACATGGCATCCTAGTATTGCCTATTCTTGCAAGCAGGCATTATAGAACGCCACTATTACCATTTTACTGGCAAAGTCAATTCATTGAGGAAGAACTCCGAGAGGCCAGTGAATCAACTTGAAAAATGCGGGTACTTTTGAATTTCTCGGTATAGGTGGGAGTGTTTTTTCTATCGTAGGGCAACTTCACTCATCCCAAGCGGGGGGTGGGGCTGAAGAAGTCGTCCAGGTTTGGGTCGGTTTTGGGGAGGGCTCCTGTGGCTCCTTCCCATATCTCTTTTGTTTCCATGCACAGGTAGGCACTTAAGTTTGGGTCTTTGGCTTTCACCCAGTCGCGTATGGTTTCGTAGGCGTGGTTCCTCAGTGGGCGCAGGTAGCGGTATTTGCCGTCGCGTCCGGCCATGTGTTCGCTCGAAAATAGTTTTGTTTTCGGGTTCCTTTCTTTTATGGCTTGCTTCAATCCGCTTCGGTAACGGAAGCTTCCCAGACTCACCCATTCGATGTTCTTCGGGTCGAGGTTCAGAAAAATTTCTTCGATGAGGTCTTTGTAAATTTTCTCCCATCCGGGGAAGAGGATGATGGGGTCGAGGTGGATGCCTATGCGGTAGCCTTTTTCCTGACACTGGCGCGCGGATGCGAGTTTCTTTTCCAGCGACGGGGTCCCTTTTTCTTCGGCTTCGACGATTTCTCTGGGGTTGAGGGACCAGGACACGACGACGTTGCTTGGGTCGTCTTGCGCGAGGAGATTTTCAACGCGGTCGGATTTTGTCTTCAATTCGAGTGTGGCGTTTTTCTGTTTGTTGAAGAAGGGGATGAGTGTTTTGCTGTAAGGGATAATATCGTCTAGCGCGAGGCTGTCGGTCAACTCTCCGGTACCGACGCGGAATTCTTGCCCGGCGGGTGCGTTGCGAAAGGTTTCTTCGAGTTCGAGGATGAGGTCTTCGATGTTGACGTAGGCGACGAACAGGGGATTGTTGCGCAGGAAATCTTGCAGAAAGCAGTAGGAGCAGTCGTACATGCAATTCTTCATCAGGTTCACGACGAGGTAATTGCAACAAACCATTCCGGGGCTGAGTCCGGGACATTTTTTGAGGAAGGTGCCTTTGAATCGACTCAAAAATAAATGGCGTTTGGAGTCACCAAACCAGTCGCTGGACTCTTGTTTGATGGTTTTGACGACGGCTTCGGCTTCTGCATTGCGCACGACGGGTGTGTCGGGAAATTCTTGCAGTAAATTCTGTGTCAGCGCGTAGTCTTCTGCGCCGTTTTCTATATAAATGATTTCGGGTTTAAAAGTCATGCGGGCATTATCTCATGGGACAAATGATATTTCTGATTTTTCAAATCATCTTCTCAAATTAAATTGAAGATTTCATTTAAAATGACATATAATTATGGATAGCTAAGTCATTATGAATTTAAACGATCAAAGGATGCTAGCTGAAGTGTTGATCTGGATGTATGATAAAATAAATAAAAGTGCTTTGAGTTCAGTCGTGGTCTCAAATGGAGATTTCTGTCGGGTAAACAGAGAGAAATGCTCAATGGGAAAGGCTATGATTCAAATCTTACTTAGATCGGAGGGTGAAGTGCAATTTAAAAAGTTTCAAGTTATTTTATTATTTGCAGTTTTGTTTAATTTGAGTGCCATGAACGCTTGGGCTGCGCAGGGTCAATGGGCATCGTTCATTTACTTGTTCCAAAAATCTGATGCGCTTGTTGATGATTCTTCGACGATTGGCCTTGCTAACAAAATTTCACAGATATCTACAGGTTTTTCTAATGATTTCAAACCGCAAAAGGGCAAAACGGATACTATCCACTACATTCGAGTGAACGATTATTTGCTTAAGGGTGAATCGCTCGCTGGTAAACCCTTTGGCCTGATCCGCATCGAGTCTACTGATAAAAAAATTCTTGATCGCTACGTCGAGTCACTGGCCGACTTGGTAAAAGATCGTTTCCGGCTGGAAGCACGATTTGCTGTAACACGGCAGTTGAATTACACGGATGCAGATACGCTGCAGCGTCTCAAGGACAATGCCCCGAAACGTGGCAACGGTGAGGAACAGCCAAACGTAGTGGTGTTTCCGTTATCAAAGACTGCGGCCTGGTGGGGACAAACTCAGGAAAAACGTCAAAACTATTTCTTTGAAAATCCGGCGTTGTTTGGCAAGGACCATATCGGCCACAACGGGGTTGGCTTCAAATACATTCAGCATATCTTCCGCAAATTGTATCATTCACGCTTTATTGATTCCAAGCAGGATTTTATGACCTACTTTGAATATGCCGACGCTGATGCGAGCACGTTCGATGCCCTTCTGTCGGGACTTCGTAACCCGGGGCTAAACCAGGAATGGGAGTACGTCGAGGAAAAACCGATTGTCTATGGTAAGCGTATGGCTACTCCCGAGGAAATGCTAAAGCCCTGAATAAGAATAGCAATGAAAGGTTGATCCAGGACTGCGCGACACAAAGGAATTTTCATTCGGGATGGGACCATCTTTAACAGGGAGGCGCGATAGTGATAGATGCTCGATCTCTACCCATTTTATTTTTAGGTTTCATGTTGACGCTCCTCGCTTGCGTGGGATCGGGGGTGAAAGCCAACGACCCTTATCGTTTGCAGAAAATTTCCAACCTTGAGTTGTGCGCGGCTTTTGGCAGTGTGGAAGACTCGTTGCCGGGGAACTTTTCGCGCGATCAGCTGGAAAGTGAATTGCATCGTCGGGACCTTTTTTCAAAGGACGAATGGATTCTGGTTCGCCGAGGGCGTATCGGCAAGGGAATGAGTGTTTGCGGTTTGATCGCATCCTGGGGGCCGGGGAGGTTGTTTTATATGGATGGGGGGGCTAAGGACAAGGTCGTGAAATACACCTATCCGTCTTGCAGGGTCTGCTCTCAGATAGAGGTGGAAACGATGGGCGGAAAAGTGCAGAGTTGGTACTTTCCGGGAAATAAAGAGACCTATCCGAAAAAAAAGAGAATGATTAGGGGAAAAGTGGCAAGATAAAGTGAAATATCTTCTTGAACCTTGGTGCGCAATCGTTATAATAGGTTTCCCTTCAAGCAGAGAATTTTCTGCGGTCGAACACAGACTATGCCGAAGTGGTGAAATTGGTAGACGCGCTGGACTCAAAATCCAGTGGGGGCAACCCCGTGACGGTTCGAGTCCGTCCTTCGGCACTCTTTCGCAGAGAGCGAATTGGTCGGAGCCAGATAATAAATCTGGTTCGGCTTTATAGCTTTGGTTCGATGTTTTTCCCGTCCTTCGGCACTCCTTCTTTTAATTCCCTTTTAAAATTCAGGCTATGATGGGTGCGTATCAAGCATCATCATCTTCAGGTTTTTTTGCCTTGTTAGTTTTATCCACTTTCTTGCCGAATTTCCCTATATAAAAATTGGCTATGTCTTTGATGGATATGAGGCCGATGACTGTGCCGTTCTCGGTCACGGTGAGGTGGCGGATGTTATGCTGTTGCATCACATAAAACGCTTTCAGCATATTTGCGTGGGCGTCCACCGAGACCAAGGGCTTGGACATGACGGAAGATAATTTAATTTTCGCCATGGGTTTCTCATCAGCCGCTACCTTTCTCAATAAATCGGTTTCAGTGAATATGCCGACTATTTCACCCTTTTCGGTAATGAGAGATGCTCCGACGCTGTTTTCTTTCATTAATTTCACAGCACTCAATACCGAGCTTTCCACATCGGCTGTGATTGAAGGTTCGCTCATATAAGCTTTGACATCATCCATGGACCGTTTCTCCTTTAAATGTATTTGCGAGAGTGGGTAAAATTATAGCGGAATATTGTCAATTTGTTCGGCTGACTCGTCTATCACATCATGAGCCGTATTGCCTACCACTGGAATAATAGAAATGATTGCACCCCCTAACCGCATGGGTACGGTGGCAACTTTTGTTAAGACACACGCATTCAGAAACAACAGCAGAAATAACATTCCTGTAATCATTAAGGTTTTAGACATGATTATCTTTCCTGAAAATTCGGGTTAGATTCATCCCAGTTTTTAATTTGATGGACTGCATTAATATTAACATTCACTCTTAATAAATGCCAATAAAGTTTAATGATTTCAACTGCTTATATGTATTTTATCCCAGTGATTGAGGGTTTTATTGTTGATGAATTCGAAAAAAATCAGTCGGAAAACTTGAGCGCAGGGACGGCTATCACCGCGCAATATCACAGTGGTTTTTTGAAGGGGCCAAATTTTAGATAAAGCGTGGGAAGGAAAAACAGGTTCAAAAGGGTTGAGGTTACCAGCCCTCCAAGAATTACCACGGCCAAGGGATGTTCGATTTCCTGGCCCGGTTTTAAGCCTGAGAGTATAAGGGGTAACAATGCCAGTCCAGTCGTTAGGGCTGTCATCAGAATAGGGGCCAGTCGTTCGCTTGCTCCGCGAATCACAAGGTCGAATCCAAATCCCACTCCTTCGTGGGTTTCCAGATTCTGGTAATGGCTGATGAGCATGATTGCATTGCGCGTAGCAATTCCAAAAACGGTGATGAAGCCAATCTGTGATCCTAATGACAGGATTCCACCACTGATAAAAACGCTGACAATTCCACCAATCAGCGCAAATGGCAAAGCCAGGAAT
>JAJDBG010000102.1 GCA_029261475.1 Nitrospinaceae bacterium | reverse complement strand
GCCCCCTGATTTTAAAAGGATTTACGACTATTTTAGGCGATTTGTTTTTAGCTTTGCTTCCGTGGATTTAATTCCCAAATAGCTCAAAAACTTTGGATGGCCAAAAGAAACGAAATCTTGCCGATTGCGGTGTGCATCGTGAGCTCTTTGGCAAGCTCTACAGGATCTGTTTTTGTGATATTTCTACACCCATACAAACACCTTCATGAGCATTTTATTTGAATTCCTTCATCAAGACCGAAGCAATCGGATTGGGAATTTTTCTAGGACTCGAAACCAACCAAAAATCCTCAGTCACTCCTTGCAGTGGACCTATTTTAATGAGTTTTCCCTCCTTAACGAGCTCCTTTCCTGCAAAATTTGGCAGAGGAATCAAACCCATTCCTTCAGCTCCCAGTAATTTCTGAATACTGGTGTCCTGAGTTTCTATGACCACATCGACGACAATATCGTTGACCCTGAAAAAGTGATTCAAATCATGCCTCAATTTACTATGAAGCGACGGCATGATAAAAGGCTGCCCCTGAAGGGACTTGGGAAATTTTCGCTTCAAGGCTTGAAACTTCTTTGTTGCAAAAATTGAAATCGGATTTTTTTCTAATAGCCGGGAGAAATATAGTTTTTTATTACTAATGGCAGGCGGGAAGTTTGAAACAACCAAATCGATTCGATGCGCCTGAAGCTCCCCGAATAGATAATCGCCATCCCCTTCAAGAACTGTGATTGAGCAGGGGCTTGTTTTCTGGGCCGCGCGTATGAGTGCTTGCACAAGGCTTTTAGGCACGCTGTCGAGAGCACCCAACTGCAAATGCGTTCGCTTTGTAAAAGTTCCATCTTTCATAACCTCCATCAGTTCGTTGCCCAAAGTGAAGATTTGATTGGCGTAATCCATAACGACCTTCCCCGCTTCGGTCAGGAACAACCTTCGGTTTCTTCGCTTGAACAAATCCTGATTCAAAGACTCTTCCAGACTTTTTATTTGAGTGCTGATCGTCGGTTGCCCGATTCTAAGCTTCATCGATGCCTCTTTGATACTACCTTCCTGCGCGGTTATCCAAAAATGATAGAGATGATGATAGTTGAGCCAGCTCATACTCCCCCCCACGAATTATAGTTTTAATAAATAGAATATAATTCGACAAATTATCGAATATTAATAGTTTTATTTTTAGACTAACATTAGTTTTTATATTTGAAAATATAAAATTATAAAAAATCAAAGGATACGCTTTTTTTATTAAGATCTCATGCGGCTGGGGTGTTTTATACTCCTCCCTTCACCCCGGCCTCTCCTTAGTCATAATGCGTCCCTATGGGCGTTGGGGTTTTGTTTCAGTGAGAATATTCTTAGCCTGAAACGGTTTGACATTGTGGTTGACGGCAGAGTGTTTTGTGTTTTGGTGAAGACTCCTCACTATGGATTCTCTACCTCAATTGTTAAGGCCAGACCGTTTTAGAGTTGGAAAATATTTTTGTTTAGCACTCAAGAAGAGTCTGAAATTTTAATAACTATTTTTTAAGGATTTAAGAAGATGTCAGAGCAACTAGATATTATTTACACAAAAGTAGATGAAGCACCCCAACTTGCGAGTGGTTCTTTTCTTCCGATCATACAATCCTTCGCGCGAGTGGGCGGAATCAATATAGGCGAAAAGGATATCTCTCTTGCCGGCAGAATTATTTCCCAGTTTCCAGAGAGACTCAAACCCGAACAACAGCAACCCGACGACTTGGCGATATTGGGCGAAATGGTGCTTGAGCCTAGCGCGAACATCATCAAACTTCCTAATATCAGTGCTTCCGTTCCCCAAATACAGGCCGCTGTTGAAGAGTTACAAGCGCAGGGCTTTGATCTTCCCGATTACCCGGAAGACCCTAAAACGGATGAGGAAAAAGACATAAGAGATAGATACGACAAGGTCAAAGGAAGCGCGGTCAACCCTGTATTGAGACAGGGAAACTCGGATCGAAGAGCCGCAGTTTCGGTCAAGAATTACGCAAAAAGTAATCCCCATAAAATGGGCAAATGGTCTAAAGATTCCAAAACCAACGTTGCCACCATGCAAGCGGATGACTTTTGTTCCAATGAAAAATCTGTGACCATCACGGACCAAACCGCGGGTGCGGGAAAAATAGAGTTTGTTGGTGCTGATGGAAACTCTACGGTACTGAAGGACAAAATTACTTTTGAGTCCGGTGATGTTGTCGACTCCACAAAAATGAGCCGCTCTGCTCTGCGCAGTTTCATTAAAGAGCAAATTGAAGTCGCAAAAAAAAGCGGTGTTTTATTTTCATTGCACATGAAAGCCACGATGATGAAGGTTTCCGATCCCATCATTTTCGGTCATGGCGTCACGGTTTTTTTCGATGATGTATTTAAAAAACACGCGGACCTGTTCAACGAATTAGGCGTCAACGTTAATAATGGATTGGGTGATGTCTACGCAAAAATAAAAGGCTTGCCGGCAGATAAAAAGGCAGAAATTGAAGCCGACATCAAAACCTGCATTGAAAATGGCCCGGACATGGCGATGGTAGACTCCGACAAGGGAATCACAAATTTACATGTTCCCAGCGATATCATCATCGATGCCTCGATGGCGGCAGCTATTCGTAACTCTGGGAAAATGTGGGGTCCCGATGGCAAGGAGCATGACACTCTGGCATTGATTCCAGACAGTAGTTACGCTGGCATCTATCAATCTGCAATCGATTTCTGCCGAGAGAATGGGGAATTTGATCCTACGACAATGGGAACCGTTCCCAACGTTGGTCTCATGGCGAAAAAAGCAGAGGAATATGGCTCTCATGACAAAACGTTTGTGGCATCTGGTAAGGGTTCCATTCGAGTCGTTTCTGCTAACGGTCAAACTTTGATGGAACATGATGTCGAAGAAGGGGATATCTTCCGAGCTTGTCAGGTAAAAGACATTGCGGTCAAAGATTGGGTCAAACTGGCCGTCACCCGCGCAACGCTCTCTAAAACTCCAGTTGTGTTTTGGCTGAATAAAGACAGAGCCCATGATGCTCAATTGATAGAGAAGCTGAATACTTACCTCAAAGATCACGACACAGCGGGTCTTGATATTCAGATCATGTCTCCAGTAAAGGCAATGGACCATTCCCTCAAACGCGCCAAGGAGGGTAAGGACACTATTTCGGCAACCGGTAACGTTCTGCGAGACTACCTGACCGATTTGTTTCCGATATTAGAGCTGGGAACAAGTGCAAAAATGCTTTCCATTGTTCCCTTGATCAACGGCGGGGGCTTGTTTGAAACTGGGGCTGGAGGATCGGCACCTAAACATGTTCAGCAATTTGTTAAAGAAGGGCATTTACGCTGGGAATCTTTGGGCGAATTTTTAGCTCTCTCTGAATCTCTCGCTCACTTGGGTAGAACAACCCAGAATGACAAGGCACGGGTACTGGCAGAAACTTTAGACCGAGCCACCGGCAAATTGATGGAGAATAAAAAATCGCCAGGTCGCGACCTGGGTGAGTTAGACAACGCAGGAACTCACATCTACGAAACGCTTTACTGGGCACAGGAATTGGCCGCGCAAAATGAAGACCAAGAGCTCAAAAATCGTTTCGCTCCGCTCGCAACGGAATTGGAGAAACAGTTGGATGCAATTTTTAGTGAAATGAATTCCTCTAAAGGACAAGCTAAAGATATCGGGGGCTATTACCGTCCAGACCCTAAAAAAGTTGATACGGCAATGCGCTCTAGTGCTACATTCAATAAATTATTAGACAACTTGTAGTCGTATATAATTTTAGTGCAAGAGGTTTTGTACTTGGAAATGTGACTATTTTTTTGGAATTGGTAACTCACTTTTCCAATGTTTCTTAAATGAGATGAAAAGACCAAATAATGAAATGGGTCCAGTACGATAAATCAAATTTAAGAGGCGACCTCTTCGGAGGAATCACTGCCGGTATTGTTGCATTGCCACTGGCTCTCGCCTTTGGCGTGCAATCTGGCATGGGTGCCGTTGCTGGCCTTTACGGTGCCATCGGACTTGGCATTTTTGCCGCCATTTTCGGTGGCACTCGCACACAGATCAGCGGCCCTACGGGGCCGATGACTGTGGTGTCCAGTTTAGTCATCCTCACAGCCATTGAAAGTGCAGGAAGTCTGGAGAAGGGCTTAGGGCTCGTCATCACGATTTTCTTCCTGGCGGGCCTATTATTGGTCGTCTTCGGCCTGTTTAAGATAGGCTCTTACATTCAATACATCCCCTACCCTGTGGTCTCTGGTTTCATGACGGGAATCGGAGTGATCATCATCGTTTTTCAAATCTTCCCGATGATGGGACAACAATCCCCTTCAACTATAACAGGCGTGTTTCTAGGCATACCCACAGCCTTTGCAAACCTGAATCTGGACGCCTTGATCTTGACCTGCGCCACGGTCGCTATTATTTACACTTTTCCTAAAATCACCAAACTGGTTCCTAGCCCACTCGCCGCCTTATTAGCTGTGACGGGCATCAGCACATGGGTGAATCTGGACGTTCCGTTGATAGGACATATCCCCGGAGGACTCCCGGAAATTCACTTTGATAAATGGACGCTCTCTGGTATCGAGCCCGGTCTTTTGATCAAACTGGCTCTTACCCTGGCTCTCCTTGGAGCCATTGATTCTCTCTTAACGTCTATGATTGCGGACAATGTCACTAAAACAAAACATGACAGCAATCGCGAGTTGATTGGGCAGGGAATCGGAAATATGTTTGCGGCCGCTATTGGTGGACTTCCCGGAGCTGGAGCTACAATGCGCACGCTGGTAAATATCAATTCCGGCGGTCGCACACGACTTTCTGGAGTTGTACACGGCCTTGTTCTTTTATTGGTCCTGATGGGTCTCGGTGTGTACGCTTCCCAAATCCCCCTGGCCGTCCTTGCTGGAATTTTGATCACCGTTGGAATCGGAATCATTGACTATAAGGGCATTCGCCACATCAAACATATTCCCGTGTCCGACGCGGTGGTGATGAGCATCGTTCTCGCGCTGACGGTATTTGTAGATCTCATTCAAGCTGTTGCCGCAGGGATGATCCTGGCTTCAATTCTGTTCATGAAACAAATGAGCGATGTGGTGAGTCGAGAACTCAGAATTTCCTCCTTGGGTTCTTATAAGAAAGAACTTCCCTGGGAGGACGAAGAAATTCCTTCGAGTATTATGGACAAAATCTACGTCAAGCATCTTGATGGCCCCCTGTTTTTCGGATTTGCGCCTGCTTTTCAGAAAGTAGCAAGCGATCTCCAAGGTGTCAGGGTGGTAATTTTTCGAATGAAAAAAGTTCCCTATATCGACCAAACGGGTTTGTATGCCCTTGAAGAAGTCATCGGCGAGCTGGAAAAAAGAGGAATCGCAGTACTCATGTCAGGTCTGCAAGGTCAACCTTTGCGAATGCTGAGACGAATCAACTTGATCCCGGGCATGATTCCCGAGCAATATCATTTCAAAACATTTGCACGTTGCATGGCCTGGTTAGAAACAGAACTCTTGGACCGGGAAACCGAGGACATGCATCATTTCTTTGATGACTTGCAGGAAGCGAAAAGAAAACATGGGCTACTGCCTAAATACCGGCTCTGACAAATGTATCGACGCAACCTCGAGTTCAAAAATACAGTACAAAATTCAGAGGAACGAAGATGTTTAAGTTTCAGAATATGACGATAGGAAGAAAAGTAGGTTTAGGGTTTGGGTTCATTGTTTTCATTTTAATGGGAGTGGTTCTATTAACCATTCAGCAAGTGAGAACCATGGAGAAGATCACCAAACGTGTTGTCGACCTGCGAACCCCTACCGCCCATGCCAGTCTTATGATGTTGAATGGAGTCAATCATTCTCTGGCTTCCCTTCGAGGCTGGGTTCTGCTTGGCGATTCTAAGTTCAAGGAAGGAAGAATCCTCGCCTGGAAAGAGCAGATCGATCCATCACTGAAAGAAATGCATCGACTCGCTCCGAATTGGACTGAGGCTGAAAATGTAAGCCGCCTAAAAATCATTGAAAATGAAATAGATGCTATTAGAAATTTTCAGCAGAAAATCGAAGATATCGCCCAAACGCCAGAAAATTCTCCTGCCAGAAAAATATTATTCGATACCGCAGAACCGCTGGAAAAATCGATTGTCTCCACAGTCTCAAAAATAATCTCATTGGAAATGGATGTCAAAATCGCTCCTGAGCGAAGAAGACTCGTAGGAATACTCGCTTATATAGAGACCTCAACCAGTCTTGCTTTGGAAAGAGCGGAAGAATTTTTATTGTCAGGGAAAGTGGAATTCAAGCAAGAATCTATAAATAAATGGAAAAAAAATATCGAGCAGTTAGAAGTATTGCGGAAAAATATAGCTCTGCTAACCGACAAACAAGCAAAACACTTTCAATCGTTGGAAATATCCATTGCAAAATTAGGCCCCCTATTGGAAGACATTATTCGCATTCGATCTGGAGATGAATGGAATCTGGCCAATCATTGGCTGGAAACCCAAGCGGCACCAGCGGCATTCAGAATCAAAGAACTTTTAAATGAAATGACAACCATTCAAGAGCAACTATTAGAAAATGATGTCGAGGAGATTTCTAGCCGGACACATTTTTTAATCACCCTACTAGTGGCATTGTTTTTTTCTGCGGCATTGATAAGTGGGGTTTTAGGATCGAGCATCACACGGTCTATCAGTGATCCAATCAGGGAAATCAGCGAACTCGCCAGTAAACTGGCACAAGGGAAATACAAAAAGAAGCGTTTACCCGTCAATGCCCAAAATGAGATGGGAACCCTCAGCAAAAGCTTCAACGAACTTCTCGACCGATTGCAGGAAATGAAAAAGGATTGATTTGTAAATTTACGGAGAGAATTTTTCAGTTTTAAAAAATTTAGAAGGGCTTCCGCATTGCTTAGCTGGTTTAAAAGCATAAGGAAGCCCTTTTTAATAGCTGGACACCAACAAAAAACCTTTTATCAGCACTTTATTATTTTGCTCCTGAATTCATTCAACGATTTCTTCAATTTGAGGAAATTTATTTCCTGTATAACCAGAAAATCAAATCGACTTACCGAACGAAGCATATTCAAAAACATTGATTTTACTACCGTTTTAAAAATAATTTTGGTATCTTGTTAGGCTCAAATGAAAGTCAAAGTCATAGGGCTACGCATTGACTATAAAGATATCTCTAAAAATTGCTTTTGGCCACGAACAGTCCTTAGCTAAGGGACTGCGGGTTGTCTTAGAGTAAATTTATAAATAAGTCGAGATCTTATAAAGTTCAGAAAGGACTTTTTATGCATGAATCTCTTGTTACTTCGTGGGTAGGTCAACTCTCGTTGATCTGTTTTCTTCTCGCGTACACTCTCGTCATTTTTGAAGAAAAAATTCACCTGAGAAAATCCAAACCAGTCGTTTTAATCGGGTGCTTCATGTGGATGCTGATCGGTATCTATGAAGCAAGCCACGGTGGCGGACACGCTCACGATTTTGTCAAAGAACTCATAGCAGAAATCGGAGAATTGTTCTTCTTCCTATTAGTCGCGATGACTTACATCAATACTCTGGATGACAGAAATGTCTTTCAAGTGCTTCGCGCCAGTTTGCTGAAAAAAGGATTTGGCTTCCGTAAATTATTTTGGGCGACAGGAATCATTACTTTCTTGCTTTCGCCATTGGCCGACAACCTGACCAGTGCCTTGTTGATGTCCACCGTTGCTCTTGCCTGCAGTGGTGGTAACGGGAAATTCATCGTACCTGCCTTTGTCAACATTGTCGTCGCCGCAAATGCTGGCGGTGCATGGAGTCCCTTTGGAGACATCACAACCCTGATGGTCTGGACCTCGGGTAAAGTCCAAACGATGGAATTTGCCTATCTCATGATTCCTTCCATCATAAACTGGATCGTCCCTGCGGTGATCATGTATCAATTCATTCCCGACGAATACCCACCCCCTGCCAAGGCAGAGGTGGCACTGAAACCGGGTGCAAAAGTAATCATCGCTCTGGGAGTTCTGACAATCGCTACAGCAGTTTCATTTCACCAATTCCTGCATTTGCCTCCTTTCATGGGAATGATGTTCGGACTAGGTTTGCTCATGTTTTTCTCTTACTACCTGAAACGGTGGGGAGAGACAAAGTGGCTGAATGCAATGTCGAGCGATGAAAAAAGAGGACAAAATCCTCGCATGGACATCTTCAAAAAAGTTGAGACCGTAGAATTTGACACCTTGCTTTTCTTTTTTGGCGTACTCACCGCGGTGGGTGCATTGCAATACTTAGGGCATCTCGCTCTTGCCAGCTCAGTCTTATATGAATCCATAGGCCCCACGATTTCAAACATTGTGGTCGGCGTTCTTTCTGCAATCGTTGACAATATTCCCGTCATGTACGCAGTATTGAAAATGGACCCTACAATGGGACTCGACCAATGGCTCTTGATCACGCTGACAGCAGGAGTTGGCGGTAGTTTGCTTTCCGTTGGCTCAGCCGCAGGCGTTGCCGTAATGGGTGTGGATCGTGAGAATTACACCTTCATGTCTCATTTAAAATGGGCACCTGTCATTGCACTTGGCTACGTTGCAAGCATTGTAGCCTGGTGGCTGGTGACGGGAAGTCTGAGATAGTCGCTGAGTTGAAAGCAACTGAGCTGTTTATTTTTTTAGGGGCGACACACTACTGTCGCCCCTTTTTTTAACTTTTTATGAGAATCGTATTTATTCGCCTTTACAATTGCGCTGAAACAAATTTCCGTTTCTGTTGAACAAGCAATTACCCCAATTCTGTTGACTAATCAGGAGCCATCTTTTGAAAAGCTCTATTCAAAGTAGGCTTGGTCAGCTTCCAGCGCAGTTCCCCCTCCTCCCTTATTTCTTTGGCTATTTGAGTGGCATTGGCTTCGCATTGACCGAAATGCGCGACTATCTCACGCCCGGTATACTCCCGCTTCTACTCCTCTCCTTCAGCATTTATCTAGCTCTCATTGCATCAAAGCAAGGCAAATATTTACGGATCAGCGGCCTGATATTTTTAGGACTGTTTGGCTATCTTCAATCTGATATTTCATTGCCAGAAAAACATATTCACAACCTAATGAAAGAGGGAGAGTACGCACAAGTCGAAGGGATTCTCTGGGCAATGCCCACTCAAGGCAAGGACCGAATTGTATACAATATTCGTCTGGAAAGGATTGCCTATAAGGGGAAATGGCGCAAAGTCACAGGCATGGCAAATATTTCTTTATACACAAACGCTCAAAGCCATTGGAGAGCGGGCGACATCCTGCTATTTAAAAAGATAAAACTAAAACGACCGCGCAATTTTAAAAATCCGGGAAGATTCGACTACCAACGCTTTCTCCGCTTGCGTGGCATTGACATAACGGGTGGAACCTCACGTCCCGACTCCATAGAAAAAACGGGAGTTGCGCAACTTCCATTCTGGGTCGATCTACGCGAAAATATTCGTGAAAAAATTTATTTTTCGATCGATAATAATTTATCCGAACAGGAAGCGGCTCTGCTTCGCGCCATGGTTTTTGGTGATAAAAGCGGTTTATCCGATGAGCTACGCGAAGCATTTGCAAGCACCGGTGTCGGCCATCTCACTGCCGTATCCGGTTTGCATATAGGTTTTGTTGCAGGCTTTGCCCTTCTGCTGTTTCGCCCTGTCGCCTTTGCCATTTTGTGGCGATGGTTTCCCGCTCAGGCACGGAATGGCATGGCACCCAAGCTGGCCGCGCTTTCTGCCATAGTTCCCGTATCTATATACATGCTTTTAGCAGGCGACAAAGCCTCGGCCCTGCGGGCAGGATTCATGGTTCTCGCCATCCTGCTCGCCTTATTGGTGGATCGTGAAAAAAATGCCGCCAACGCTCTTTTGCTGGTTGGATTTCTTATACTGCTCAATGAACCCGAAGTGATTCTCGATGCAGGGTTCCAAATGTCCTTCATGGCTGTCGCTAGTATTTTGTTCGTCCTTCGACAAATTTCCCAACGCGAACAATCTGCCATTGACAGGATGGGAGAACCGGAAGGACTCGACCGCTGGCTGGGATTAAAATATATAGAAGACCCAGACCATTCCACAATGCAAAGAGTAGGGAATCAAATCCTTCGTCTATTTTCAGCAAGCACCCTCATTTCACTCGCCGCAATCCTCGGAACGCTTCCCATTGTGCTTTTTCATTTTCATCGTATCAGCCTCTCTGGATTTCTGCTGAATCCACTCATCACACCCTTGGCATCCTTACTGATTCCATTGGCCCTGGCAGTAGCTATGCTCGCCATAATCTTTCCCGCCCTGGCGTTCTTCTTTTTCTGGCCAATAAAAATTTTGATGGTCCCTTTTTTGACAATACCTCTTTGGATATCAGAAAAGCCCTGGTCTGCTCTCTACTGGCCCTCACCCGGGCCTTTATGGTCTATTTTATGGTATGCATTCCTTTTTGCCGGGATCAAAATTTTGATGGACCGCAAACCAATAAGCCGGGAAACTCTGGACGAAAAATCGCCTCTCGAACGCAAAGGACTGCTCGCATGGCTCATCTCCTGCCTGCTGATAAGCATGGGATTTTTATGGCCTCAGTATTCCGTAAATAACCCCAGCGACCAACTCTCTGTGACAATGCTCGATGTGGGGCAAGGTGAGTCGATCTTCATTCGGTATCCCAATGGTCAAACCATGATGATCGATGGGGGCGGATTCTATAAAAATTCTCTGGACGTTGGCAAACGAGTCGTCGCCCCCTATTTATGGCATCGTCGCATAAGAAAAATTGATTATATGATCGCCAGTCACTCTGACAATGACCATATCAGCGGCCTGGAGTCCTTGATCGATTTATTCCCTGTATCTGCAGTGCTGGCTGTGGTCGACCCACAATTCAAACAAACCCGCCGCGCACGGAGATGGGTCGCAAAGGCGAAAAACAAAGGCATCCCCCTATTGCCACTGGAAATAGGTCGCCCTATAAAAATAGGGGAAGCGAGCATCACCCCATTGCACCCCGACAAAACCTATCTACAGCGTTTGAAATCCTCCCGCAGGCAACAACGCATCGCCAATAACCTATCCCTTGTTCTGAAACTCGAATATCGCCAATTCAGCATGTTGTTGACTGGAGACATCGAAAGCGATGCCGAAGACTATCTTCAAATGAAAAACACATCTCTCAAGGCAGATTATTTGAAGGCCGCGCACCATGGCAGTCGCAATTCCAACTCAACTGAATTTATAACCGCCGTTTCCCCAAAAGGGGCACTGTTCTCCAGCGGTTATCTCAATTGGGCCAGGCACCCTCACCCCAAAACTCTGGCTCGCTACGAAAAATCAGGTGCGCGTATATGGCGAACCGACCGGGATGGTGCCATCACTCTCAACACAAATGGGACTGAGACCACCGTCGTTTTGCATCCAGATTTATAATCAAAACTGCTTTGAACTAGTCACCGATCTGGCAAATTTCTCATATAGCTAAAGTTCGATTGCGGATGTTCATTGACAAGCCCGACCAATAAATTTATATAAGATAGGTAATACAACATACGCACTGAGCCTCTATCACAAAAGCATTGCTCAAAACTGATGTTAGCGATGAGCTTCCCTTGATAAAACAGGGTTGCAAGTTGCCTAAGTAAAAGCTTAAGAATAAAGGCGCAAAAAAATAATCATGGACATCAATCCTTACACAAGTGCTCCCTGGCGAGTTTTACTCGCTGATCCCAATATTGATTTACTGAAACAAATCCGTTCGTCCCTCGACCTCGAATACGCGGTTTTCACAGCAAAAAATGGTCCCGATGTTCTTGAAACTTATAAACTGGAACGTCCCGATTTGATTGTTATGTCCGCCGACCTGCCTCAGTTTGACGGCTATGAAGCCTGCAAGCAAATCAAGGGAATCTGCGGACGTCGATTCATTCCTGTCATATTCGTTTCCGATGCAGGGGATATGTCGAGCGTTAAAAAAGGATTTTTGTCCGGTGGGGAAGATTTTCTAGCCAAGCCTTACAATCTCGAAGAACTAAGCATCCGCGTTAATGCCGCCTTGCGCACAAAGAAATTATATCTCCAGCTCATGAAAGCTTATGAGGTGATCGATCGAGAACGGGATACTCTGGCAGACATTCAGCAGAAATTTTTGTCCGATCCGCCAGAAATTGCAGGACTCCAGTTCCACACCCAGTACCAACCCTCATCAAAAGCCGGGGGAGACTATTACGACTTCATACAAATTGACAAGGATCACCTTGGCGTACTCACCGCCGACGTTTCGGGTCACGGCATACCCGCCGCAATCATCATGTCCATGAAGCGAATTCTCCTGCGCTCTTTCCTGTCGGAACAGAAATCACCGGCAAAAACGCTTGAATCGATCAATGGAATTCTGTTCAAAAATTTGAAAACCGGACATTTCATCACCGCGTTCTACGGCGTCATCCACCTGCCAACACGAGTCATGACATACGCTTCAGCCGGACACTGCCCGCCATACCTCGTCAACTACGATAATGGGAGCATTCAGGAACTGAAGACCGAAAAGGGCTTCCCCTTAATGATCATGCCCGAAAATAAAATGGACGAAGCCCAGGTTCAGCTTGCACCCAACAGCAAACTCGTTTTATATACAGATGGAATCACCGAGGCAAGGAATCCTGCGGGTGAAGAGTATGGAAGGAACCGATTCGCACAGACTATTTTAGAATCTGGTACAGGCCGCAATGCAGAAGAGTTGGGAACAGAAATCATCACAAAGGTGAAAGACTTTATCCAAGAGGTTCCTTTCAACGACGACTATACCCTTGTCATAATGGGGATCGAATAAAAAGTTCGGGGTGAAATCAAAAACTTGGGATGAGACAGAGATCAGACAGATTCTGCTGATTCGGCTTCATCAAATATAAAAACAATCTGATGTTTGTTGATCGCGAGGAATTTGACCAGGGACAGTTGTTTCCCTGAAGAAGCATCGAACACCGAAGCATCGGTAACTGCAATAAAACTTTCGTTTGTGGTGTTCAATAAATCCAGTAATCGAGCACCCGGCATTTTTGAAAGGTGTCCCTCAATCCGTTCATTAGTAGTCTGTACTACCACCTTCACCTGTTCTTTTTCAAGATGCGAGTAATAACCCATTTCTTTCCTCGTAAAATTTTTTCTTCGTTTGTATTAACAAATTGTACTCGCCGAGTGATCAAAAATCCATTAAAACCATGCCATCTCCCATGAATAATAAAAACAAGCCCGCCCTTCGTTTGCAAGGCACCGATGGGATTCGCAGAGAGATTCGACTCGCTAAAGACATTTCTCCAGCGATGACTCCGCAAGCCACTTTCCTGGAATGCGGATTTCTAACCGAAGAATTCATGGAACTCTATGCATACGCCCAAGTTTCATTATGGCGCGAAAAAGGAAAATTCCCCTCAACACGCGGAGTCGTGGTTGCCTGGGACCCACGCGATCCATCGGGAATTTTTACCACAGCCGTTGTTCGAGGAATTCGTCGGGCAGATGTCCCCGCTTGGGTTTTAGGAGTCGTCCCAACTCCACTAGTCCCTCTGTACATGGTCTATACCGAAGCAAGAGGCGGGATAATGGTCACGGCCTCGCACAATCCCCCGGATCAGAATGGAATAAAAGTTTTCAATAACTACCGCGGCCTGAAGCCTTTCCCCCTAAACGACGAAGAATTGTCACGCCGGATTTTGGAACTGGATTATGCGGCGATCAAGAAACTGCCTCTCAGTGGGCGTCTGATTGACCATCGAAATTCTGCTCTCGAATTATTCCGCCGTTTTTCCCTCGCTCCCGAAAACTCATGGTTCGATCCGAAATTGACACAGGACAACTTCTTCCAAAATACGTTATTGGTTGTCGACCCTGCAAATGGATCACTCTCTGGTCTTGCCGTGGATATTTTTCGCTCGGCAGGATTCCAGAATGTGCATGAAGTGAATGGCGGCAAAGGCGAAGTAAATCAGGGCGGTGGCGTTGCCGACCTTGAGGGTTGGCGAAACATCACTGCACAACAAGCCGAGCCTTCGGGCCCCTTCTTCCATCACAAAGCCGTTCGTAAATTATTTGAACTGGGGCACAAAAATAAAACCGACTTGCTAAAAGGAAATTTGCGCTTGTGGGGGGCCGTATTCGATGCCGATGCAGATCGTTTCTACAAGTTAGAATATTCCGCTGATAAGGATTGCCTGCAAGTGCTCGGCGGTGACGACACTGCTTTTATACAATCCCGCAAACTCCTTGAATCGGGTTCCTCAACAAACACTACTCCGCTCTTTTTCAATACGGTCGAAAGCGATCTCAATGTCACTTCCGCAGTGGAGAAACGCGGTTTGTCTCCGCAAATGACAGCTGTTGGCGACAAGTGGATTCAGCTTAAATTTGCTTTGGCTTTGATAGAAAACCGGATTCTAAAATTAAAGGAAGAATTGGAAATCAAATTCCCTGCTGCACTGGAAAAGGAATGGGAAATTTTACGAGACGCTAAAGAAGATCCTGATGTCTATCGTCTGCAAAAATTTGAAATTCAGCTCGACCGATTGGAAGCACCCGGAACACAAGATACCATTTCCCATTCCCTGGCTTTAGGAAGCGAGGAAACAGGCCACAACATCACTTTAGGAACGTTGGTTAAAAAAGATGGAAATTCTGTTCCCGTTTTTTTTGGAAATGGATTGAAGAGTGCGCTCAACACTTTTGCCTGCGAAAGTGAAGACACTGAGCCATGGAAATTTCGTCCCGGATTCAAAAAAACGCTCTATAGCTACCACATAAAGAAGGAGTTATTTTCCCCAAATTCACAACTTTGGAACAAGATCAAAAAAGAGGTTGTTGAACTTTCGCAGGAGTTGGAGTGGGAAGCAAAAATCCGCAAATTCCCGGAAGATCCGGAAATGCTCTACTTCGAACTTGCACCAGCAAACAAACGACGAGCGGCTTTATTTGTGAGAAATTCGGGCACCGAAAATAAAATCGGCGTCAACCTGAGATGTTCCGCTTCCGATGCGAGTCCCTTAAAAAAATGCGGCGAGAGTATCTTGCGCCTCCTCATCCAATCCATGAAGGACTCGACAAACGACTGGTTCCTGCTCGAACTAAATGTTTTAAAACACCTCGTCAAAGAAGGCCCGAAAAGCGAAAAAGCATTGGAGCTGGAATCTGCAAAGCGTGACCGCCTGCTGGGGGAGATGCTCAAGCAAGGTCTTATCCAGCACCATCCCAAAGGTTTGAGTATTACAGCCCTTGGCAAATACTTGCTGACCTGTCACGTGGACAATAGCAAGTCTCAGTAAGACTGTTGATGAATTCGGCTTTTAACAAATTCGAAGCATTATTCAACCTGCCCTCAGTGTATTTTTTCAAGCCCCACCAAAGCCCTGTCCCGCGTTGTTTTGTATTTTGCGGCTTGTCGAAAAGCCGTGCGGGCAGTTTTCATATCCTCACTGCGTAAGGCCCAATCTCCCAACCTCACCCAATAGTATTCATTCCTCTCGCCTTGTTCACTGGCTCGTTGTAAATCCCTTCCGGCCAATGCCAGAACGCGGGCACCCTTTCTTTTATCAAATTCCCGTATACGAATGGAAGCTGAATATAGAAGATGAAGATCACAGGATTGGCAAAAAATACGCGACTTTTCCAGGCCTTTTATTGCAGACAAATAATCCGTCTTTTTTAACGCAAACTGGATTGCCTTGTTGTACAAAAAATAATTCATCGCCATCCAGAAAGTGGCCAGACCAATAACGCCACAAATCACTGGCAATACTCTATTTGAAAAAGAGGAAACAGGTGTTGATTTTTTTGCTTCATTTTTTTTACCTTTAAGAAAATCGACACAATAAACTCCGATTGCAAAAAAGTATATAAAGGCAGGCTCTGGCCAATTGTACTCAATCAAATTGTGCGCCATGAAACCAATGAGCGAAAGAATGAGCGCAAGCTCTGCTGAGGAAGAAGGGGCCTTTGTTTTCAGTTGAATCACAAAACGCCACACAATACAAAGTATGGCACCAAAAAATAATGCGAATCCTACAATTCCATAATCAATCAAAGTCTGAACAAAGATATTATGCGCGTGCACCACGCGTCTCAGTTCCGATTGGATATGAGCCGGCGTTTTTTGAATCGCATAGCGTTCCAGATATTGTGGAAGCAAAATCCGAAACGTCCAGGCCCCGCTCCCTGTCAAAGGACGGTCTTTAAAAATATCCCAGGCTGTTCGCCACACCACCATACGAATTCCCAGGCCTGTCCAGAATCCTACTTTATCTCTGAAAGGTCCAATTTCTGCCTGATGCTTTATATTTTCAAGTTCTGCTGTATCAATTTTCGAAATATCTTTCTGGAAACTCAATTCTATTGCTGGAGTCGCTTGAAGGAGGCTGTGACTGAACTTATCAAATTGTTCAAAATTTCTACTTTGTAATGCGCCTCCAAATAGAAAGAAAATCAGAATGAAAATAGAAACTCCCCAAGCCGTTCTTTTCTTCAATCCATTCTGTAAACGACAAACATGGTAGCTTGCAAAGAATCCCAATTCGACGCAAACAGCAATTTGCCCGCCTCTGGATTGGCTATAATACAAACCGCTGATCAGAAGTGCGGTGATGGCCAGTGCCGCGTACTTTGCCAGCCTGTGAGTGGATGAAAAAATCAGGTAAAAGGCAATGGGCAAATGGACAACAATGTACCCAGCAAAACAATTGGGATTGATAAACAATCCGGTAGCCTGAGGAAACCACACCCCTGTCCCGACAATATAGGGAAGATTCAAGGGTTGAAGAACTCCTATCAAGGCCATGAGGCCCGAATTGATGCTGATCAACCAAAAGACTTCATAAACTTTTTTTTGTGAGGTCAAATAAAGGGTCAGCCCAAGCAGGAAAACACAGGCTCCCAAATAACGGGTGATCAATAAAAAGGAATTGTCCAAACGGATGGTATAAAAATAACTCCCCGCTCCCCAAAGAAAGAACAGTGCCAACCACAATGCAGGGCCGGAAAAGGAAAATTGAAACCTTTTGCTCTTGTCTTTCCTATATTCACGATACGCAAAAATAAAAAAAAGCAGGCTCAGACCAACGGTGATACAGGTGATCTGGAAATAGCTAAATGGCAATTGAGGATGTCTGCTACCGCCAAAATGTACCCATGTCAGCAGCAAAAAAAGAGAGAATTTGGCCATCGGATCGTAACACGCGTATTTGAATTATTCAGGAAGACAACAGTATAACATACTGACAGGAAAAGGGTTAGCTCTGTATTTGAAGAGCTATGCGATCAAGTATGTTATTCGGGGCGAGTGGATTTGCGGACGATTTCGCTGTCGAAACAGTTTACAGACATGCCCGCATCGAGAACAATTCCCTGAGCATTGATACCGGCAGAACATTCGCTCAATAAAAAAACGGCGGTGTTTGCGACTTCCGAGGTTTGCAGGGCTTTTTTCCGCAGAGTCAGGTTTTCTGCATAGAGGTAGGAGTCGATATAATTTGGAATCCCGGCTGATGCAGAGGTCTTCAACAATCCTGCATTGACGGAATTGAATCGTACTTGTGAAAATGCGCTGAAGGATTTTGCAAGGAAACACAAGGAGGAATCAAGCGCGGCCTTGGCGGGTGCCATGTAGCCATAATTTTCGGCGGCCATTCGGGTCGTCGAGATGGAAACGGTTACAACGGATGCATTTGTATCAAACAGGTCCTTGAAAGCGTTGGATAAGCTGATGAGGGAATAACAACTAATGTCCAGGGCTTGCAGAAAATCTTTCTTCCTGGTTTCGTGAAAGGCTTTCATGCCTTCGCTATAATTTGCAAAGGCAATGGAATGAACCATTCCGTGTAACACAGGGGTTTTCTTGCTGATTTCTTTTTGCAGATTTAATATTTCTTCTTCGTTCTCAACGTCGCAGACAAACAGGCTATCGGGATCAATCAAGCGAGACAAGGATTCCTTGCGCTTTTCCGAGCGCACACTGTACAGGACCTGCGCGCCCTCTTTTGTCAGTGTCTTGCCGATATGATAAGCAACGCTTTTTTTGTTCGCGACTCCGGTTACGAGTATGGTTTTCCCTTCAAGCCCCAAAAAGCTCATGCGCTTTTCTCCCTGTCACTCAGCATCTTCAACGAGCATTGCCGAAAAATCCAGTGTGAGTACGGTCTTCCCTGCGACCGTAGCTTTTCCCTTCAAGTACCAGGCAGATCCCGCACGGTCGGTCAATTGCGTTTGCATTTCCATCATGTCTCCAGGCCGAACAGCTCGCTTCAATTTCACGTTATTGATTCTTGTAACAATGGGAATATAATTTTCGGGCGCGTCTGATATGGCGCGCATCAGCAAAGCTCCCGTCTGGAAAATAGCTTCACAAATGAGGACACCTGGCATGATGGGCTTACCGGGAAAATGTCCTTTGAAAAATTCGGAGTCTGGATCTATTTTTTTGCAGGCGCGAATCGAATCATCTCCCTGCTCCATGATCTCATCAACAAATAAAAAGGGCGGACGGTGGGGAATGAGATTTTCTATCGAATCCATCAAATACCGCCAGTGCTTTCCAACACGGCTCCGGTGATATATGAGGCTTCCCTTGTGGCAAGAAACAACGCACAATGGGCAACATCTTTGGGGGTTCCAAATCGATTCAAGGGGATCATTTTCAAATAGGCCTGCTTTTGTTCTTCAGGCAAATCGCCAATAAAATCGGTATCGATGAACCCTGGTGATACGCAATTGACGGTAATTTTTCGACTCGCGGTTTCTTTGGACAAGGACTTGACGAAGGCTTCTTGCCCTGCTTTGGAGGCAGAATAATTGGCTTGCCCGGCAAAGCCAATGCGCCCAATGGGCGAGGTGATTACTACGAGACGTCCGTATTTCTGGCGTGATAGTTTTTGTACGGCAAGCTTGCACACGTTGAAAGTTCCCGTCAGATTCGCATCGATCACTCGATTCCAATCTTTCGCCTTCATCAATCCGACGATGGAATCGGCGCGTATCCCGGCGCAATGCACAAGTATCTGAAATTTCTCTCCAGCGTCTTCCAGTGTTTTAAAAAATTCTTCGGTTTTGTCGTAATTGGAAACGTCGAAGCGGTGAATGCTGAGCCGGTCGGCTCGTTCTTCATTTTCTGTAACGAAGCTTTCGGCGGAGGCTTCATCGGAGCGATATGTTACGATCACCCTCGCACCTGCATCGAGCAAAGCCAAAGCAATCCCGCGTCCAATTCCTCGGGTACCACCTGTGACGATGGCTGTTTGATCGGTAAAATTAAATTTTAGGTTTGAATCTATCATGAGGGTTTAAAGCTTTCGACTGCGTTGTCAGGCGGAGCTCGCGGCCATTGAGGCCTCTGCTTTTACGCTTCGAAGGAGTTTATCTACCTCGTTGGAAACGATGACTCCGTAGTTGGCGGCGCCGAGCCAGCCCGACATTATAATGCCGACTGATCCGGTGTGGAATAGTCCTGTGATTTGATTGGGTAACTCCCGGCTTACTTTCAGACCTTCAAATTTGGTTCCGAAAGAAGTTCCTTTCGGGTGCAGGGTATAGCGTTTGAATGTGGCTGGTGTCGCGGCTTCAAAATAATCTGCAACTTTTCTAATATCGGGGACGTATTTTTCAAGAGCATCGAGGGTGGTTTCGATCAAATCTTCTTTCTCTTTAAGATAAGCACTTTCACTCAAATTTGCCCAATCTTCATAACGGGCGTTGGTAGAGGAGACGATCGAATAACGGTTTCCTCCAGGACGGATGAATGGGTGATAAAAAGAGAAGGTTCGACTGCTCACGTCTTTACTAAGAATTTTATCGGTGTCGTATTCGTCGGCAACAGAGGAAAATAAAAGGTCGCCATCGTAATCTATTTTTTCACCACGTTTGATCCCCATATACACTTGGCAACTGGAGGTGTTCAGCCTGACGTTTTTGACTTCTTCCACAAATTCGGGGCTGAAATTTTCTTCCCCCACCAAATGCTGGATCGTTGTTGTCACATTCGCATTGGAGAGGACGGTACTGCACTCGATGTCGCGGCCGTTGATGCGAACGCCTTTGACTTTGCCACCTTCAACGTAAATTTTATCGACCAGGCAATGGGTTCGAATGTCAACGCCATTGGACTCCATCTCGCGTTTCATTTCTTTGATGAGTTCGTCGGTGCCACCCTGATAGGTGAAAACGCCTTTGCTCATGAAATTGGAAAAAACGATGCCGTATGTCAAGGCAGGATCATCAAGGGTAGAGCCGTTAGCGTAGGTGATGGGTTCCATCAAAAACCGCCAGACGTCTTTGCGACCGGGGAAAAATCTCTCGAACAGGTCACGGGTGCTCAGCTTTATTTCATCATAGAAATTCATCTCGCGAACGGTATTGAAAAATTCGTCGATGACTTCTCTCATGATACCGAAGTGATTTTCCAGGAGATTGGTAAAATCAACTCGGTCAAAGGTAGTGTTTACTGTGAATTGGGGGTTATCGAAGCGAATATTTTTGAGCTGGATAACACGGTCGGCCATGTCTTTAGACCAGTATTTCCGAAAGGTCTTGATCATGCCGATAGGGAAACCGTGCAAAGATATGTCCAGCACATGACCCCCCTTGCGTTTGAACCAGGTTGCCATTCCACCGAGATTATAATGGTGCTCGGCCAATAGGACATTATGCCCCAGCTTTGCTAACAAGTTCGCTGAAGTCATCCCGCCCAAGCCGCTACCAATGATGACGGTATCGTATTTTTGTTTTGCGCCTTTGAGCCAATCCCGAGCCATAAGCTTTGCTCAATTTATGTTTGATTAAAACAGACCAACCCTCAATTTTTGAGGATGTGCAGATTGGCCATAGAAATACCGCTCAATGTCGCCCCAATGATACCTAAAAACCCTTGGTCTGTGCCACAAATAAATAGGTTTTCATACGGCGTTTGCCCATTTTTTGATTTTTCAGGTGCGCCATAAACCGCGCCGTTGAGATGCCCTGTATATTTCTCAATGGTTTTGGGCGTAAAGGAGTCCAAAAATACCACAGATTCACTAAAGTTTGGGAAAATTTTGAATAGTTTCTCTAATGCCTGAGCACGTTGCTCCTTTTTAGCCGCAATATAATCTTTGCGCGGGAGCTCGTTCCAATAATCATAATTGGCTTGATGGGTCAATCTCAGAATCCCTTCGGGCAAGGGTGAAGGGTATTGAAAATTATTGGGACAACAAAGTACGCCACTATCGGGATCAATGGGTATTTTGGGAGAGCGGTACTGAAATTTTGAATTCAGGCTAAAAAAGACAATGCTCTGATCGTAACCCAAATCCTTTGGAAGTTGATCCAGCACGAAGATGGATTCCATGAAGGTCATCTGACCTGCCTTTACCTCCTTAAGCTCTGCTGGAGCCGGATCGCACAAACGGAGAGTCTCCAGATAACCTGCAGAGGATAAAATCGTCTTTGCCTGAAGCTCCGAATCGTCATCCAGGACCAGGCCAACAGCCTTACCATTTTGGGTGCGGATGCTCTTCACTCCATTCCCCATTTGCATTTCGCCGCCGAGCCTACGGTATTTTTCGACCATGAGGTTCAATATATAGTTCATCCCGCCTTCGGGCTTGGAGAATCCTTCCACAAACACGCTTTTGAACATGATAACGAATTGATAAAAATCCATGTCCTGCTCGCGCGCACTTCCATAATATGCCAATGGACAAAAGAGCATGTCTATTAACAAGGGATCGGAAAGGTACTCGGACATCACATCTTTAGCTGAAACGGGAGCATTATTAACGAGAGACAATTCGTCATAATTTTCGATTTTCTCCAGCAACTTTAAAAAACCGTCGATTTGATCGGGAAACTGTTCGGCGATTTCCTGCTTAAGGTATTCGAAGTCGTTATTAAAATGGAGGGACTTTTCTGGAAAGCGTATTTCGGATGTTTCCTGCTGACAGAGACGAAATTCTTCATGGCGGAAACGGAGCTGTTTGAGCAATTTTCCCAACGGACTCCTGCGCTGTCCGGCTGGAGAATAATTGGTCATGGCGTGCAGACCAACGTCAAAAGTCCTGCTTTTTCGGGTATAAAAAGAGTTCAATCCGCCCACGACCGTGTGCTTTTCAACGATCAGAACTTTTTTATCAAACAGGGCAAGGCGAATCCCGCCTGCCAAACCGGATAATCCTGCGCCAATGATGATTGCATCGTAAACCATCGCTTATAGGCTCGATATTTTTATGGGTAGCAATTCCCGGGTTTGGCTGGAAACGAACAACCGCCCACATAGAAACAGAGCTCTGAGGGCGGTTGTTTTGTATTTGATTTGGGGTTTTCTGTCGGACAGGGGGTGCCTAACTTGCGAGTTTACGATCGCCGAGAAGGGGAAAAAGATAGTTGACACAACTGGACATAGTCGCCAGAAATTCATAGTCTTTCTCGGGAACTTCAATGTTAAATCGTTTTCTCAATTCCATAACAATATCAAGGAAATCCATCGAATCCAGATCAATTTGATCGCGTAGATTTCCATCGTCACTGATGGAATGAATGTCTTCATCGGGAGCAATTTCAGTCAAAATATCCAAAATTGCTTGCCTAACTTGCTCTTTGGTCATCAATCCTCCCTCATAATTTTATCAATTTGGATGATTTTAGGCGAAAAAAGTCCAAATTTCAACATTATTATTGCTAGTAGAAAAACCAATCTATCCAGCTCGGAATCTCAACCGCTCAAAGCCTGTAAAGCCTTTAGAATTATAAGGCTTAAAATGACATTCAAAAAACGCTCAAAAGACACGCGGTGAATAGAAAAACAACTTCGGCGAGCCTCGCCTTTCAAAGCAAGGCTCGCCAAGTGTTTCATTTGCAAAAAATAGAAAGGCTCACTCCAGGTTCAAAAAGTCGCCACCCGATTCACGCAATTGTTGCATGACATCGTCCTGAATTTTTTCCTGAATTTCTTGATTGATCGATTCATAAATGTCTTCCAGCAAATCAAACAATGCGATCTCTTCTGGAGTCATTTCTACAGGTGTTTCAGGCGGATTTTCATCTGAGACTGATGTTTTATGAAGGTCGGAGACCTGAACCGTCTTATCAGGGTGATTGGCGTTGCTGGCTTCAACGCTTCCCTCTTTGACCATGAATACCGCTTTCGTCGTGGAAACTGCTTCTACTGAAAAAACGGTCCCTTTGACTCCGGCAATTGCAGTTTTCGTATTCACCGCATAACGAGAATTCTTCGAAAGCTTGTTGACCACATTGAAAATTTTCCCTGCCGCAAGAGTCATGTTGATATCGGACCCTTCATCGCTGATCTCAACTTTTGAAAGATGCAATTCCGAGTTAGGCATGACCCGCACTCGACTGCCGTCAACAAAAACAATATCCGCGCTAGCATCTTCACCCATCGTCTTAACAATGTGCTTGGATAAAAGGGAAGCCCCTTGCATACCTTTTCTGCCGCGTTTTTTTCCTTCACTAAAGACACGCACGTTTCCAGAAATATTTTCGAGAGAGGCTACCTGTGCGGCCCAGCCAGACACTGCAAAGAAACTGAATGTCGTTAACTGAAGAACCGCCAAAATGAGAAAACATGAAATCTTTTTAGAATAAGTCGAAATAGGAGCTTTTTGTTTCATTAGTGAAAATTCCTCAAAAAAAGTTTTTCGGTTATACGATCCATCCAATTTCCCGTTGCAGTCAAAAACAAAATAGCATTAGGCTAACGATTCTATATATAATCTAATTATAACACTAGAATAAACCATGAGTCTTCTTATGCGTAAACTTTTTAATCCATCTCCTCTAAAAATAGGCTTAACTCTCAATATAATAATGTTTTTTGTCGTTGTCTGGAACCCTACTTTTATCCAGACGCTGGAATCTCAGCTGACAGACATTCGTTTTAAAATTCGAGGCTATATCGAACCCGGCCCCGAAGTAGCCATTGTGGCAATTGATGAAAAAAGCGTTGATGCCTTAGGCCAATGGCCCTTACCACGAGAGGCTATGGCCCGCCTGGTTGAGAAATTGACTGAATTGGGAGTCATCACCATTGCCTTCGACGTAGTGTTTTCTGAATCGGGAGCTTCCCTGCGCTCCGAAGCTATGAACCTGGTGAAAGACTCGGCAAAAAAACTGGGGGTAAATCAAGAGGGATTAAAAATCATACTGGATGAAATTGAGAACACTCCAACCCCTAACGAACGCTTTGCTGAAGCTCTACAAAACAGCGAAGCTGGAATCATGGGATTTTTCTTCCACGATAATCTCGACAATTTAACCCATCTTTCTGCTGAGAAAATCAAAAAAGACTTATCCCGGATAGAACCCACTCGCTACCAAAATCTGGAAATAGATCCGAACTCAGATCTTAATTTTCTCATGAAATTTAAAGGAGTAGAAAGTAGCCTCCCCATATTAATGGACAATTCTATGGGCGGTGGTTTTTTAAATATCGAACCCGACGGTGATGGTACTTTAAGAAGATTTCCTCTTTTAGCAAAGGCCGAAAATTTTTATTATGCTCCGCTTTTTTTGCAAGCTCTCGCACATTTTCTTGAAGAACCTCCTCCTCATTTTAAAGCAAGCGGACACGGTATAGACTGGTTAAAAATCGGGGATATCCAAATTCCAACCGATTTGAAAGGAAAGTTTCTGGTGAATTATTACGGTCCCGGCAGAACCTTTCCGCATTATTCGATCATCGACATTCTGGAAGATCGGGTTCCTCAGGATTTGCTGGACAGTCGTGTTGTGCTCATTGGTGCAACAGGAAAAGGGTTAACCGATTTACGGCCCACTCCCTTTGAAGGCTTATTTCCTGGAGTAGAAATTCACGCTACCATTATCGATAATATTCTTCACACTAATTATCTGATCGAACCCATTTGGTACCAGTCTGCTACCATCGCTCTTATATTCCTGTTCACGTTGATTTTGACGTTGGCCTTGCCACGCATCAGAAATCTTTTTGGATTCCCATTGTCTTTAACACTTTTGGGCGGTTATCTCTATGCCAGCCAACACCTGTTCAACCAAGGGGTATTGATCAATATCATTTACCCTTCCATGCAAATCATCATCGTCTTTGCATCTCTGAAAGCTTACGACTACTTCAAGCAATCCAGTAAGAGTCGATTCATTCAAAGTGCATTTGGTCAGTATTTATCGCCAGTGATCATCAAAAAATTGATTCAAGATCCCGGGAATCTTAGCCTCGGGGGGAGCGAACAACGCCTCACAGCATATTTCTCTGACATTGCCGCCTTTTCATCATTCTCAGAAAAAATGACTCCCACCGAACTGGTAGATTTGCTGAACGAATACTTGACGGCGATGTCTGAAATCATCATCAAACACGATGGCACGATTGATAAATACGAAGGCGACGCCATCATCGCTTTTTTTGGCGCACCGATAGAAAGCCCCGATCATGCGACAAAAGCTTGTCTGGCATCTCTGGAGATGCATGAAAAACTAGTTGAAATGCGTGCAGACTGGGCGGAACGCGGAAAACCCGAGGTGCAGGTTCGCATGGGCCTCAACACGGGACGGATGGTCGTCGGCAATATGGGATCAAAAATGCGGATGGATTACACCATCATGGGTGATGCTGTGAACTTGGCTTCTCGTCTGGAAGGGGTCAATAAAATATACGGAACCCAACTCATGATAAGTCAATTCACGCATGAAGACGTCGACCCCAATGTGGAGACACGAGCCTTGGATCAAATCCGCGTGATGGGGAAAAATGAACCCATCACTATTTACGAAGTTCTGGCTGTTAAAGGTCAATTACCTCCCGAAAAGGTAGAAGCGATGGACCTGTTTGCCAAAGGACTGGAACTTTACCGCCAGAAAAATTTTAAAGAGGCAATGACTGTCTTTAAAAAAGTACTGGAGATATTACCCAATGACGGCCCTTCTCATACTTACATCAAACGTTCAGAGGAATACATTGTAGAACCGCCACCCGAAGAATGGGACGGTATTTATCAAATGACCTCCAAATAGAAAACTTCACTAACTGTTGCTCTAGCTACCAGAATCCGCCAGTTATAAATCCATTGAAATTATCAAGATTAACGACACTCATTGTTATCCTTTTTTCACTGGTCGCCTCCATTAGCCCAGCTCTCTCCTCTGAATTTGAACGAAGAGAGGGAACCTCTCAACAAGCTTATCCATTCGACACACTCACCGGGGATTGGGGCGGAACCCGATCGGCCTTATTAGAGCAAGGCGTCAAAATCGAAATTGAATATTTTGGGGATGTCTTTGGAAACCTTTCTGGAGGCAACGACAAAATCGCCACGCTATCTGGCTTGACCATGTTCGAAGTGTATTTTGATACGGAAAAAATTCTGGGCTGGACAGACAGTCGTTTTTTCTTTTCCACGGTTGCACCACATGGAGGAAAACCAACAAGAAACCTAGGTTCCATTCACGCCGTTAGTAATCTCGAAGCTAACAGCTCTTTCAGGGTTTTTGAGGCTTGGGGCGAAAAAACTTTTTTCAATCAAAAACTATCAATCCGTGCAGGGCTTTACTCAATCGACCAGGAATTTGATATACAGGAAACCTCGGATATTTTTATCAGTGATGGCTTTGGAACGGGGCTTGAATTAGGAAATAGCGGCCTGAACGGTCCACCGGCTTACCCCACAACCTCTCTTGGAATCCGCGTAAAAGCACAAGCTCTGAACTCCTTTTATCTGCAAACCGCTATTTTGGATGGCGTACCAGGAGACCCCTCCAGTCCAGAGGGGACAAAAATCAAACTCAGGGGAGACGACGGTCTTTTTATAATCAATGAAGTCGGCCAATTATTACAAAACTCTGACGATCAACTTGAAAGAAAAATTGGGTTGGGAGGCTGGCTTTATACCGCCGAATTTGATGACCTGAATCGCGTGGATGGCAATGGAAACCCTCTCAAACAAACGGGAACTTTTGGGGTCTATGGTTTTATTGAAGGAATGCTTTACCCTGAAGCTAAAAACTCAGGGCAAGGACTTTTCGGCTTCTTGCGCGTAGGTTATGCCGACGGCAATACCAATCAAACAGAACTTTATTACCACGGAGGCTTGACCTATAGAGGCTTGTTTCCAGATCGCAATGAAGACATTTTGGGGTTCGGTGTCAGCGTTTCTTCAAACGGCAAAAAATTCATTGCCTCTAAAGTATCTACTGGCGAGAAAGTCAAAGGTAAAGAAATATTATTAGAGATGCTTTACAGTTATCAGGCCTTCCCTTGGCTGAATATAAAACCCAGCTTGCAGTACATTTTCAACCCGGGAACCAATCCTGATAAGGACAATGTGTTTTTGGCGGGAACACATTTTTTCATTAAATTTTAAATACAAAATTATAAAGAAGATTAGCCAGAGGTCTCGGCCCGATCAATAGATCAACGAAGAAAATCGAGCAAGGAAGGTTGGATGATTCTCGACGTTGCGTTTAGAGTCGATTGCAAAGCAAACTCCAGTGTAGCGAGTCGAGAGGCTTGCTCTGCCAGATCTGCATCTTCAATGTTTGATATTTGCTCTTGTTGCGCCACAATGTCCACTTCATGAAAACTGTAGGTCGATTGAACTCGTCCTTGAATGCCACCCAGAATCGCCCGCGATTCAGTGACCGCACTGATACCGGAATCCAAATTCGTCAAGCTCGCGATAATCGCTCGCGAATCGCTCTTGAGCAATGCATCCCTTAAGTCGATCAAGGTGTTCAGGACATTTCGTCCGCCCCCGATCCCCAGCGTTTCCGCTGAATTTCCAGTTCCTATCTCGTTGACAATTGCTACCGTTGTACTGGAATTGGATTGAACTCTCAAACCATTGCCCGCTCGATTGATGCTCGCAGTCACGTTCAAACCCGAGCTGTTGATAGCGGTGATAACGTCGCCGATAGTCGTTGCAGAAGATAAGCTCACCGCTCCCGAAGCGGCTCCATTGACAATGGAAATCGAATTGAGAGTCGCTCCCGATCCCTTATTTAATTGAGAAATCAATGTGGAAGAAGAAACTGCAGGGTTCAAATCGGTTCCTGCAAATACGCCGTCCCGACTTCCGAGAATACCCAGATTTTCTGCCGTTGTTCCCCCGGCTACTTCCGCAATCGTCAATTCACCAAGAATCGTCGTGCTTGAATCTGTAAGCGTTAAGCCATTGGCTTCTGCATTGAGCGTCGCGGTGACATTCAGACCCGATGAATTGATACTGGAAATCACCGTCCCTATTGTGTCACCTGCGGAAACGGTCAAAGTTGCAGTACTGCCCCCTCGATCGGTTATCGTAAACGATCCGGCAGAAACTCCCGAACCGCCATTCAAAACCGAAAGATCGGTGCTGGTATTGATGGATGGGTCCAAATCGACCGCAAGAACATCCGAACCTGGCAAAGAAAATTCGATCGCCGCATTGTCGGCAATAGGGATATCAAATTTGCTGGTACTGCCTTGATAAACCGCACCCGAAGCACTCACGTCAAACGGCGTGGTTCGAGTATCCGTTCCAGAAAATACAAATAGATTCTTGACCTTGGTGTTGCCAGATTGGAGAACCTGGGACAATATGTTATCAACCTCTCCAGCCGCAAAGGATCGCGTGGACGAAGTCGCAGTTCCAGCAAGCCCCTGAATAGCAAGTTCCTTGGCCCGATTGAGAGAGACACCAATAGTGTTCAGAGCCGAATCGGAGCTTTGTAGAAAAATTCGATTGTTGTCGATATTTCGTGTGAACTGCTCAGTCCGCCGGACACCCGTACGCAATGACAAAGAATCTCTTGTCCCAGTAGGATCATCCGAAGGCTTGGAAATACGCTTCCCCGTTGAAACTTGCCGCTGGGCGTCGAATAATTCCTCCGTGATACGGAAAATATTCCGTAGCGAATTATTTTGTGTGGAATTAACGGTGACCCTGTCTACCATGATCTAGCTCCTTGCAGGTTTATTTATCCTGGCTATCCATCAAGTCTGATTGATCAAACGATCCAAAAGCTCTTGCACTGTCGCTATCAAACGTGAAGAGGCGTTGAACGATTCCTGAAATTTAATGATATTGATCATCTCTTCGTCGATTGAAACACCCGAAATACTCTCTCGTCGATTATCCAACTGCAATAATATGCCCTCCTGCTGTTCGACAGTCGAGGTAGCGGAAAAGGATCTGATGCCCACATCGCTGACAAGAGAAGTATAAAATTCATCAAAAGTAAAGGTTCCCGAACTTGCAATGTTCAGTGATACGCCATCAAAAATAAGTTGTGTTTGCAAATTTGCCAAGTCCTGAGCATTCACTCCATCGCCGCCAGAAGTTTTTCCCGCCGCTACTTTTCGCGGATCGTTTCTGACAGCACTTGCGACGCTCATGCTCGAAGCCGCATTTTCAGACAAGGAAAACTTGAATTTATCACCAACTGCCGGGCTTCCCGATATCGTCATACCCAGTCCACCGACTAAGTTGAAGGGTTGACCCGCCGTAAAAGTAAAAGAACCTTCAGAGGCGTTCGTTGTCAGGTTTTGTACGGAAAATGTGTTGGCACCGGTAAAGGTCAGTTCAAATTTATCAATCGAAGTAGTGGCTGGAGCGTTATTGGCAACAGCAACGGTTGCCGAACCCGTATTGTTTACGTTGGTCAGCACGGAAGGTGTCAATGCTGTGAAAAAATCGTTGCCCGTCGTTTTGTCTAAACCGAAACCTTGTTGATGAACACGATTCACTTCCCGCACCAGGCTTGCAGACAAACGGTCCAAACGATCAATCGAATCAGCGATTTCTACATCGCGCATGTCCAGAAGACCCTTCAATCGACCGCCCTGAATTTGCGTTGTTATATTGCTTGTGGAACCCGTCCCGTTATCAATCAGAATATCTTTGAAGGCTTTATTATTTCCATTGAGCGTCGTGGACAATGCAAACGAAACTTCACGAATGACCAAGGGAACCCCGCCCCGAGTGAGAACATCCACTTCACCATCGAGCTCATTTGTGATCTGAATGTCAATTTTTTCTGAAAGCTCTAGTATCTTTCTATCACGCTCATCACGAAGCTCATTGGCATTCACCCCATCCGTTTCGGTTCCGTGAATGAGTTTATTTAATTTGGTGATTCTATCTGTGATGATATTTACTTCAGCAATCTCAGTGCCAATGGTTTGATCCTGATTCCTTTGAATTTGGAATAAATCATTTCCAAGGTTGTTGAATATCGAAGACATCTCCTGGGCCTCCACTACCATATTGGAGCGTTCGGCCAATCCATTGGGGTTGGTTGCTATGTCTTGAAACCCTGCAAAGAAATCTGAAAGATCGCTGTTCAAACTTCGCCCGTCGCTATCGCTCAGCAATATTTCCATCTGATCAAAAACATCCTTACGCACTTCATATTCGCCGGTAGTATCCCCTTCGGCAACAATCTGATTGAACAAGAATTCATCATGAACGCGCTCTATCCCGGAAACAGTAACTCCGCGGCCAACTAACCCGGCCTCGATCCTGTTTGTTCTCTGTGGTGCGTTGGCTTCAAAGCTAATGGTCTGACGAGAGTAACCCTTCGTCTGCGCATTGGCGATGTTCTGTCCAGAAACCTCCAGAGCCTGTAATTGGGCACTGAGACTGGCTCTTCCTGTATTTAGTAAGCCAAATAGATTTGCAGTCATGGTTTAAATATTCCTCAAGCACTCATGCTGAACATTCTGCTTTGCAGTCTCGACTCACACATCTGACCGTTAGCAGAATAAGGGGAATGTTGCTTCTCATCCATCGAATGAACAAAGGCCAGAGACTTATGAAACGATAAAGAAGTACGCTCTATAAGATTTTTGATCAGACCATTAAATTTTGTAATGTTACGAATTTGAAGTAAAAGTCGCGTTCTGACACCGGTGAACTTTTGAGCTATCGGAGCAGGCAATCGTTGAATGAACTCTTTCAAAGTAAGCTCTCCTTTACGAGCACCCAAACTCTTGCCAATCGAATCCATCAAATGTTCACGTTGCAATTCCAACTCGGTCATCTCTATTGTCAGAATTTCCTTTTTTGCTCGAGCCTTTTCAAAATCTGCATGGGAGTATTTGACCAAACCTTTCCACTCCTCTTTCAAACAAGCCTCGAAGCGGTCGTACAAATTGATTTTGGCATTCAATAAAGCATAAAGATTTTTTACCAATTGCTTCATTTCTTATCTCCGTAAAGATCGAAAAATTTAGCCGACTGCGAAAGATCCGTCTTCGTCGGCGGTGTTTCCACCCGGCCATTGATCAGATCATCCTTATGAGAAAGTTCTCTAAAAATTGAATCCGCTAGACCAATGCCGCCCTTCTTGCTCGTTGAAATTTCTTTAGCCATTTCCTCATCCAACATCTCGTTGAACATGTCCATCGCGTGACTGTCAAAAAATTCAGATTTAGGAACGGTGTCTCGCATGGACTTTAGGAGCTGTTGTGCGAAAATAGACTCAAACTCTCCTGCCAGTTTTTTTAATTTCTCTTTACTTTTTTCCGAATCGTTCAAGGCACCTTTTTGCAATTGCGTTGCTTTGTCTACCGCACCTTGAGATGAAAAATCGGTTTGAAAATTTGAAGAAATCAGGTTGTTCATTTTTGTTCTCCGGCAGTCCGCCTAAAATGGTTAATTATGTAATTGCAACGCTCATGCCAAAACATGGCAAATATATTTTTATATTTTAAATCGGCCTAAGTCGTTTAAAACAAATGACTTTATTTTTTTCCAGGCACCCAGGTGATGCCATAAAAAAAGGCGGGTAGGAAAAAAATTCCCACCCGCCGACCCCAATTGTTCCTAGAGAATTTCGAGTTCGGCGTGCAAGGAACCCGAGGCTTTGATGGCCTGTAAAATAGCAATCAAGTCTCTTGGTGTCACACCGATGGAATTCAAGGCACTCACCACTTCGCCAAGAGAAATCCCTCGGGGCACCACGAGTAATTTATCGCGGCCTTCATCCACCGTAATTCGAGTTCGTGGGACGATGGCTGTCTGGGCACTTTCTGGTGCGAAAGGTGCCGGTTGCGATGGCAAAGGTTCTTCCCTGATCTCGATGAACAAGGAACCGTGAGCAACCGCAACTGTGGAGAGGCGAACATTTTCCCCCATCACCACCGTTCCTGTGCGTTCGTCAATGATGACTCGGGCCGATACATCGGGATCGACATCCAAGCGTTCGAGTTCGTTTACAAATAAAGAAGTGGCTCCCTCATATTCTGGTGGCACAATGACTCGGATCGAACGCGCATCCACAACAGTGGCGTAGACGTCTTTCAATGTGTCATTGATCTTTTGAGAAATTCTGCTGGCCGTTGTGAAGTCGGTTTTTTTCATGGAAAATAAAATTTCTTCCTTGGAGTTGAACTGGAGATCCAGCTCCTTTTCCACCGTGGCACCATTGGAGATACGTCCCACCGTCAAATGATTTTTCTGTACCCCACGCGCCTGTCCTGATACGGAAAATCCGCCAATAGAAATCGGCCCCTGAGCGATCGCGTAAGTGGTGCTGTCCGATCCTTTCAATGGAGTCATCAGCAAAGTACCGCCCTGCAAGCTTTTGGAGTCACCCACAGAAGAAATCGTCACATCCATTTTGTCACCTTGTCGCGCAAAGGCAGGCAAAGATCCTGTCACCATAACCGTCGCGACATTTTTAAATTTCAACTGATCGACTTCAGCGGTCGGAACCGTTACGCCCATTTTTTTGAGCATACTGACCATCGTTTGAATGGAAAAGAATACGTTCGTTGCACTGTCGCCTGTTCCTGTCAGACCAATGACCAAACCAAAGCCGATCAATTGGTTGCTTCGAACACCACGAATGTTGGTCAAATCTTTAATCCGCGCCGCTTCTGCTTGACTGGCGAAAATCATGAACAGAACGAACCAAAAAATGGCTTTTCTTCCAATCTGATTGCATCTCATATAATTAACCTCATGACCTCAAGCCTCAAAAATAATTTTACGCCAGGAATTCGACGTTAACAGCCGCTGTAACTACGGTTCCCTCAGAATCTACTATCGTCACCGTTGCAGTTGCATCTGCGGCAACGTTTGCCGCTGTGAAAAGTCCTGCTGTATCGATCGATCCAGCCGCCGGATCATCCACCGAATATATAAACGGAGAAACTCCGCCGATCACTGTGAACTGCTGTGTTGTTTGTTCGTTGAGCGTAATCGCTGTCGGCGTGACCCGCATTATTGAAGAAGGTGCAAGCGGATTACCGCTTTCAAACAAATCATTGGTGCAAGCCGCAATGATGAGTATTCCGCACAGAGCAACGCCCAACTTTCGTAACAAATGAAATTTGAATGGACCGTATTTTTTCATAACAATCTCGAATTAAATGACCACAATTGGAACAACCGCTGTTGCCGTCACATTATCGACAGTCGCAACAACGAAGGCATTCCCTGCATCGGTACCCGCTGTGAGTGTTGTCGTCGCGACACCACCTGCAGTGGTTAAAGAAACACTGCCCAAGGTTCCCAAAGTTGTCGTTAAAGTCACCGTGGCACCATCCACCGCTTGACCGCTGGAATTGGTGACTTCCACTCGCACAGTGGCCGCACCCCCTCCAACCGGAACACCTCCAGAACCAAAGAAGGCAGAAATAGCCAAGGTGTTGCCAAGATTACTGGGACCCGTGATGTTGTTCACATCCGCTGTACATCCAAACAGGATGGACAAGACTGTGACAAGACCTAAAAATTTATTCCGTGTGTGTTTCATAATAGGTGTCTCATTGAAAGACAGAAATACCTCGGGGCATCTTCATTAGAAAGGCCAAATGTAACTGATAACCTTCGCCATCCACCCCACTCGTTGTGGGTCCGAAATATCACCGTAACCCGAATAAGTGATCGCCGCATTGGCGATTAAAGTAGAACTGATTGTGTTGTCAAAATTCACATCCTCAGGTCTGATAGTTCCACTCAAAACCATGTATTGCTCTTCGTTATTGACTGTCACCGAACGCTTGCCTTCGATGACTAAATTTCCGCTAGGAAGGATGCTGATGATTACAGCCGATACCGTAGTCGTCAAACTCCCATTCCGAGTTGTGGTACCTGTTCCCTGATGATTGAGTGCCGTTGTTGAAGGTCCAATATTCGGGTCAAAACCAGTTCCCATTTTCAAGAAATCCTGAATTCCCAAATTACTCGGCAAACCCAGTATCGGACCTGTAGTTACTTCCGTAGATGAATTTCGAGCCGTATTTGTTGAGGCCGATTGACTGGAAGTCGCCGATTCGTTGACCGTTACCGTTACAATGTCACCAATCTTGCGCGCTTTATTATCCTCAAATAGAAGATTTTTTGACGTATCTCCAGGCCAAATCGAACCTTCCAAATTTCTCTTCTTCGCATATATTTTTTCTGGAACCACCGTCGCCTGCGGATCCACCGCTCTCTGCGATTTGGCGCAGGAGGCCAGCATCAAAGCCCCAAGACACACCAGGATCCGGGCACCGGTAGGCGTTAAAAATTCAATTGGCCTATGTTCTCTCATGAGCAAATACCTTTTGGGAATTCCTGTTTACCTGACACCAAACGCGAGCAAATACAATTCATCCAGCCTCTCGTTAGGGAAATAAAA
>JAJDBG010000101.1 GCA_029261475.1 Nitrospinaceae bacterium | reverse complement strand
TGCACTCACCATGTGCAGAGGATTACGATTATTTTTACGATCACGGGAACCTTTCGCCGTTTTGCCATCAATGGCTATCACTTCTCCGTCTGTTTGCTTTGTTACGGATTTAGTCCAGCTCATAAAGCATTCACGGAATTTCTTGGGAGAGAGTCTAGATATAGTGTAGGCAACACAGTCGTGTGATGGAATGCCATTTTTAAGAGGAATAAATTTACGTAACCAATCTAGCTTCTCTTTACCAAAATCTTCAATTGCTTCCCAGCCATCGGCACCGCTCACCATGGCGCAGACCGTTAGTACAATGATATCAATCAACATATGAGCCTTATTACGATCAATTCTAGGGTCTTCCAGTGAAGAGAAATGTTTAATAAGGCTTGTTGTCACGAGAATCTCCTAAAGTTAGATTTCGCGATGATCTTATATTATACTAATTTTATGCAAGTTTTAATGCTGTCGCCCTGCAAGAATGGACTTTGGTTGCATACCGTTTATTTCTCCTATACCCCTATTGAAGGTGATCTTATCTCCCCCCACTTATCCCTAATTGACTATTTCGCCGATCCCTATGCATCCTGGAACGTGGCTTGAATTACTGCAGTAACGTATTAGTTTGATTACATTTTCCATAGAAACATGATTTCATTATGGTTAGCGACACAGAAATAGAGACAATGATGGAAAATCTGCCGAGTAAATGTATTTGCTGAAAATACTGAAGCAAACATTTTTCGGCATCAATCCACCTGTTACGCTAATACGTTGTGCAATAAAGGAAAGTGCTAATTAATGTTAAATTGCCAATCGCACTCATATTTATTAGTGTCTGCAATAGTACTCTCATTACTTGCTGGTACTACAAGTGCCCAAGACACCAAATCAAATTCTGTACTCAGAGAACAGATAGTAGTAACCGGAACCCGAATCCCAGACCGTTCTGTTATTGACAGCCCGGTACCGATTGATGTGCTGACGCCTGATGATTTACGGCAGACCGGAGCGGTACAAGGTGAGGTAGGTGAACTCATTAGTACCATATTACCTTCTGCTATTATGCGGCGAAGTTCGAATAGTGATTTGGGCGATGTGGTCCGCACCGTTCGTTTACGCGGCCTGGATCCTGCACATACCTTAGTATTAGTTAATGGCAAGCGGCGCCATAGTATTTCAATTGTAGCTGGTGCAGCTGTTGATTTAAACAATATTCCAGTCAGTAGTATCAAGCGAATTGAATTGTTGCGTGACGGAGCAGCCGCACAATATGGTTCAGATGCTATTGCAGGTGTTATCAATATCATCTTGAAAGACGCAGATGACGGTGGTTCATTGTCCACAACTTACGGTGGGCATATCACCAATTTTAAACCAACCGACGATCTCATCGCGGATGGACAGACCATCTTCGTATCAGGCAATAGAGGTTTTAAATTAGGTCAGGATGGTTTTCTTAATCTCAGTGCCGAATTTCGAGACCGTGGCGCCACCAATCGGGCCGGAGCACCTGATAGCCTTCCCTTTTTTGAGAACCAAACGTCGCCAAACCTGGCGTTAACAGGGAAAAGGAACTTTCGGGCCGGTGACTCGGCATTTACAGATGTTAATACCATGTTTAATGGCGGCGTGAATCTGTCTGAAGACATAGCGCTCTATACGTTTGGTAGTTTCAGCTACCGCCATGGTAAAGGGATCAACTTTTTCCGCTTTCCCGATAGTTCCTCCAACGTACCTGCAATACATCCAAATGGTTTTTTGCCAATTACTAATACCAAACAATTGGATTATTCTGTTGTTGCTGGTGCAAAAGGTGAGACAGCAAATAACTGGAAATGGGACGCTAGTGTGAGCTATGGCGCCAATGATTTCGGTTTCGATATGTCTAATAGTGTGAACGCATCACTCGGTACCGCAAGCCCAACCAAGTTTGATGTTGCCAACTATAAGTATCAAAACACTATTGTCAATCTTGATATGTCGAAACCGTTTAATATCGGCCTATTGAAAAACCCACTCAATGTTGCCTACGGCCTCGAATATCGCCATGAGAACTATACAACAAAGTCCGGTGACGAAGCTTCGTTTATCGCAGGCCCTTTGGCTGCTATGGGTGCACCCATTGGCGTGCAGGGAAACGGCGGTTTGCGTCCTGAAGATACGGTTGATGTATCTCGTAACTCAGGAGCGGCTTACCTTGATCTTAAATCAGACATAACTGACAAATTATTGCTTGGCGCGGCAGGCCGGTTTGAATATTACAGTGATTTCGGTGAAACCATTAATGGCAAATTAACCGCAAGGTACGAAATAATCCCGCAATTTGCCTTGCGTGGTAGTGCCGGCACGGGTTTCCGGGCACCTGCATTGACACAGTCATTTTTTAAGGGTGGCACAACAAGTTTTGGCGCGACAACAAATATGTTGGTATCAAATCAGTTTTTACCGGCAACCGACCCTGTTGCGCAACTCCTGGGCGCAGAGGAATTAGAGGCTGAGAAATCCCGTAATTTTAGTGTTGGATTTACATTCACGCCAGGCTAAGAGCACCTTCCTGGCCAATATGTCCCACGAACTGCGCACACCCCTGAACGCCATCCTCGGCTTCTCCGAGATGATAGGGCGTGACCGTGCTACGCCTGCTGCAATACAAGAGAAGATCGCCATCATCAACCGCAGCGGTCAGCACCTGTTGAGCCTAATCAACGACGTGCTGGATATGTCCAAGATTGAGGCCGGACGTGTTGAACTGGAACCGGAGACGTTTGAACTACAACGCCTGCTACATGAGATCGACGACTTATTCAGGCTACGAACCGAAGCTAAAGATCTGGTGTTTACTATGGATCTGCAAGAGGACTTGCCCGCATACATTCAGCTTGATATGGGCAAACTCAGACAGGCGCTGACTAACTTATTGGGTAATGCGATTAAGTTCACCGATTCCGGCGGGGTGACATTGCGTGTCGGTGCAAAAGTATTGCCCGATAATAACTGGCGGTTACACTTTGAGGTAGAAGATACTGGCACCGGCATCCCGGCTGATAAAATAGAGGTCGTCTTCGAAGCCTTTTCACAGGTCGGCCATTCGCCTGTGGAACAACAAGGTACGGGTCTAGGGTTGGCTATCACCCGCCAATTCATACAATTGATGGGCGGTGAGATCACGGTGGAAAGTACGCCCAACAAGGGTTCGATATTCCGCTTTGAAATACCTGCTGAAGCTACCAATGTCAGCGAACTGGAACAAAGCATTGACGAACCGAGCCAGCGAGTCGTGTCTCTGGCAGCGGATGAACCAGAGTGGCGCATACTGGTCGTTGAGGATGTGCCCGATAACCGCTTGTTGCTGAGGAGCGTGTTAGAGTCAGTGGGTTTTTGCGTGCGTGAGGCGGTGAACGGTGAAGAGGGCATCCAACAATTTCAGGACTGGCAGCCCCAGCTCATTTGGATGGACATGAGCATGCCGGTGATGGATGGCTATGAAGCCACTCGCCGTATCCGCACATTGCCGGAAGGGAATGAGGTCAAGATCCTGGCCCTGACCGCCAGTGTCTTCAAAGAACAAGAGCCAAAAATCCTGGCCGCTGGTTGCGATGCGGTGCTGCACAAACCTTATAACGAATCCGCCATCTTTACGGCCATGGAAAAGCAACTAGGTCTGCATTATATCTATGAAGAAACCAATGAAATACTTAAGCAGGCTTCTATTTCAAAACTGGAACTTGAGGATTTGCAGGGTTTACCAGATGAATGGCTGGCACAATTTCTTAAGACTACCCGCTTGGGTGACCATAAAGTAATGCTGATACTCACCGATAGATTAGCTGTAGAACATGCGGAGACCAAAGCCAAATTGAATCATTGCATTCATGAATTTCAATTTCAACATTTGGTATCCATCTTTGAAGAAAAAACAGGGTATTCTAAAAGCTTTTGAATACTATATTTCTCGAATAAACAGTTGGTTAAGAATAGTGCGTATATTTTATGAGCTAATTGATAGGCTGTGCGATTCTTTTAATTTATTTTTTTGTTACTCAAATATTCGATAAAATCTTTTTTACTTTTGAGAAAACTCTTGATTGTGTCGAAATCAACAGCCTGACTAAACAGGAAACCTTGCAAGGTATCACATTCAAGCTGCTGTAATACTTTCATCTGTTCTATTGTTTCGACACCTTCTGCGACACAATCCAGACCCTGTCCATGGGCTAAGCTAATAATGGAAGCAACCAGGTTTCTATTAATATCACTCTTGTTAATATCATGTATAAAGCTGACATCAATCTTTAGTGTTTTTACTGGAAATTTCTGGAGATAGCTTAAGGAAGAATAGCCGGTACCGAAATCATCAATTGATAACTGTATGCCGCGATCACGAAATTCATGCATGAGAGTAATAGCTTCATTGGTATGTTTCATCATTAAACCTTCTGTAATTTCCAGATCCAAATGTTTAGCTGGAAAGTCATATTCTTTTAATATGTTATCTATAAATTCTAGCAGGTTATCTCGATAAAAATGATCGGCTGTTAGATTGACTGATACCGAACCCTTATACAACCCATTGTTTATCAGTGTGCTGAATTGTTGAACAGCCATTCTTAAAATATATCGATCAAGTGGAATAGCCAGATTGGTTTCTTCTGCAACAGGAATAAATATACTCGGGTTAATATTTCCCAGTTTCTTATGTTGCCACCTCGACAGCACTTCAACACCATTAATTTTTCCAGTTTTTGTGGCAATTTTGGGTTGGTAATACGGAACAATATGCTCATCATTGAGTGCAGTACGTAATTCTTTTTCAATTTCCATGCGGTGAATTACACGTCTATTCATTTCTTCAGTAAAAAAATGATAGGTATTACGTCCTTCATTTTTTGCGTGATACATTGCGGTATCCCCGTTACGCAACAGTTTTTGTGCATCTGTCCCATTGTCTGGGCTGATAACAACACCGATACTGGGTGTGATAAAAACGGATTTATTTTCTAATTCAAAAACTGGTGCCAGTGCCTGGATAATCTTTTCTGATACTTCGGCAGCTTCAGAAGATTGTTTTATTCGTTGCAAAAGCAAGACAAACTCATCTCCACCCATACGGGCTACCGTATCTCCACTTCGAAGGCAGGCTGTTAGGCGTACTGCAACTTCCTTTAGCAGTAGATCACCGATATGGTGTCCGAGTGAGTCATTAACATTTTTAAAATTATCCAGATCTAAAAACAGAATCGCGTGTCGGACATTCTCGCGTTGCGATAAGATTAGGGCTCGCGTCAATAATTCCATAAACAGCAAGCGATTCGGGAGTTTGGTCAAGATGTCATAGGTCGCAAGATATTTCAGTTGAGCCTCGGCATGTTTACGCATAGTAATATTCGTTGATATGCCGCACATAGCAAAACTATTTCCATTTGCATCCTTTAATGGAAATTTCAATGAGAGATAAACCTGTTCGTCACCTTCCAGTTTGAGGGTTTCTTCAAATTGTTTATGTCGCCCATGCGCTATTACATCATAGTCATGTCTTACAAATACATCAGCAGTCTGTTTGGCAAATAGGTCATAATCTGTTTTTCCTACAACATCTTCATTTGAGATAGCCACAACATGCTCAAATTCTTGATTGACCATCAAATACCGTCCGTCCAGACCCTTTATATAGATAATAGCAGGTGAATTATTCATAACGGCATGTAGTATATGTTGGCTGGTTGCCAAGGAATCTTGCGTGTGTTTTTGCAGGATGCTCAGTTGTAGGTGGCTACTAATGCGAGCCAGAACTTCTGTGGTATTAAAGGGCTTGTTGATGTAATCCATACCACCAACTTCGAATGCCTTTATTTTACTTAATGTATCGTCTGAGGCGCTGATGAAAATAACGGGGATAGATTCTGTTTTTGCATCTTTTTTCAATTCATGGCAAAGCGTGAAACCGTCCATTTCTGGCATTATGACATCTAAAAGGACTAAATCTGGCGGGTTGGTTTTGGCAGATTCCAGGCCCATTAGAGGAGAGTCAGCGCTACGAACGTGATAGCCATTAATACTCAATAGCTCATGCAATAATTTGAGGTTTGCTAGGTTATCATCAATGACCAGAATGGTATGTTGTGCAGTTGTATTCAAGAGGAATATTGAGTGGTTGATGAAAAGGAATACTAACGCAGGTTTCTAAACATTGAAAGTATTTTAATCTGCAGTGTATAGTACGGTAGGTTGGAGAGAGGAACGAACCCCAACAAAACAACTCAATAACCAATAAACACTCTCAAACCATGCGTTATCGTCGAGCTAACATACCTGGAGCATATTATTTTTTCACGACTTGTTAAAAATATTGATGTGTTATGTTCGGCATTCAAACAAGTTAAAAAGAATCACGGTAACCGTTCACCTACCCCACTTCTGAAACTTGTAATAATTTTCAAATTGCAAGAAAATAGCGATTATGAAATTCGACTTCAGCAAACCCACGCCACAACCCAGAACTCTTAAAAAGGCGCAAAAAATTATTAATGTATTATGGGGTTGTTCGTCTGAATTTCAAAAAAGGAAATTAGCTTTAATCTCAGAAATAGCAGATTTAAAGGAAAAATTAAACACCAACTCGACTAATTCGTCAAAAGCACCTTCCTCAGATTTATTCAAAACCAAAAAACCAAAAAAGAAATGGCTCTATGGTATTTCAGGTAGTATTAACACACAATATTAACAATGAGTTAAAGTGTAACCTTTAAAAAATAATTACGCGAATGCCTGATACTTCTTCTAAGCTACTAATAGCCCTACTTGGGCTGTCCAACATAGAAT
>JAJDBG010000100.1 GCA_029261475.1 Nitrospinaceae bacterium | reverse complement strand
GGTCAGGTCGGGCTGAAACCCGTTAAAGGCACTCAAAGCTTCGCGAGGGTCGGTGATGGCTAGAATTTTTTCATAGCCCGCATTACGAAGCAAACGACTCAGCACCTGAATATTGCCTTTTTCGTCGTCAATGATTAGAATCTTGGCAGTTTGATACTCCAAATCAGTGGTCATAGCAGACCTCGCTTTTTGCAGTAATATTACTTTTACTTTTTAGGTAACTCTATAATGCTTGTTCAGATCTATATTTGCAATAAAAAAATATCGACAATCTCCAGTTTTTCAGGGCTAATGAAATGTCCTATGGAGGATAAGACTATTTGAGGCTGATTTTTAAAGGTTGTGCTGTGTTTTTAGGAGATCATTGGCGAAAAATAAATCGATATATTTTCTTGAGGAAATCCATAATACTGTTTTTGAGATAGGCTTTGCGATCAAATAGCTGGCGGTGGGTTTCAAGTAAAAGACGGGGAATGTCCAAATCTTCTGGGCATTTTGGGAGACAGTCACCGCAATGGGTGCAAGCGGATGCAAAATGACCCGGGAACCAATGGCCTTTCCCTTCCAGCATGTTGTAGCGGTACCGACCATAATTTTCCATGTCGTATGCTTTTTGCAAGTTTCGGAAGCGTAAAATTTCTGGGATATTGATGTCTTCGGGGCAGGGGAGGCATTCACTGCAATAGGTGCATTCTCCAGAAAAGTTTTCTAATGGGAAGCGGACACGCTGTTCTATTTTCTTTTGCTCGGGGGAAAAATAATCGTTGGCTCCGAGAATTTTTAGATTTTGCTCGAAATGTTCAGGAACATGAATCCCGAGGCTTAGAGTCGTTACCTGTGGATAGCTCAGACAATAGCGTCCGTTGAACTGGATAGGTGTGAGTGGGGCGCAAAGAGATTCCAGCTTTTTTGGTGGAGCCCATAGCATGCCGCCTTTTTCATTTGGAGAAATGATAAACACTCCGATATCCATTTCTTTCGCTAACTCCACGGCGGGCAAGTTTCTCTGGAAAAAGAAATAAAAATGCAGGTTGACGAAACTGAACAGACCCGTTTGCAAAGCTTTCATTATGACATCGAGAGACCCGTGTGTGGAAAACCCAACATGGCGGATGATTCCTTCCTCGCGCATTTTCAGTAAGGTCTCGACAGGGCCGCCTTTTTTTGTAGCGGTTCTCAGCAGGTCTTCATTATTGATCCCGTGCCAGCCATAAAAATCGACGTAGTCCATCTTCAGAGTTTCCAGTTGCTCTTCAACCATAGCCCGAGTTTCGTCGGCTGTTTGGGGTGCCCCTTTGGTCATCATCTTGAATTTTTTTCGAGGAGTCCCCAGTTCCTGAAAAGCCTTGCCATACAAGCCTTCACTTTTCACATAACCGTGGGCAGATTCAAAATGATTGATGCCAAGATCGAGAGCGTGACGGGTGATGTCAATGCAATTATTCACAGATTCGCGTGGCAGGTGATTGCGTGGCTGGTCCCAGCCTTGTTTGAAGCGCATCCCTCCCAAGGTGATGACTGAAATCTGTTCTTCTGTTTTTCCAAATCGGCGGTATTCCATATTGTCTTTTTGATGTGGCTGGCAATGGGTTGTTCGTTTACAAGTAAGCCCTTTTATTCTAGAATGAATTTCTTAATACCTTCAAATTTTATCCTCAAAAAAACTCACTTTGTCCCACCCAATAACATTTAGCTTTTATCAGGGGAAGCACACTGCTCCTGTGACGATTTTATGCACCGAATTCTGGACGCTTGCTAACGGAATAAAAATTGAAGCCTCTATCATCGGTCAGAGTCATCGCATATTCTGTTTTCACGAAGATAATTACGTGACTGAATACATCGCTTGCACCGAAATGGATTCCAAAATAAGCGCGTTGGATTCACTCGCATTGGGGCCTGGGATATACCATGAAAATTCACATAAAATTTCCGGTCTGGTTTATGAATACCAAATCGAAGTTGTGCCTATTCTGTTCGATGATATGTCTGCCTATTGTAGAGCGGTTTCCGCTGACTCTAATGTGAAAATTATGGAACGCCAGTTCCCGGCTCCATCTCTTGCACTTAAAGATCAAAAACCTTTCACGGGCATAGCGGTCGATCTTTCAAAGAATCAATTCTATACCGTTCATACCTACCCGGAAAGCGAATTTTCCATCATCAGCCGTACGCGATTGCATTCGCCGTAGAGTTTCGTTTAGACGTGTTGAATAATTCCTGGCAACTTCCCCAAATAATCTCAGACTCTTTATCGCAGATATTACTTGCTAGCGAGACGAGGATAAAAATACTTTTTGTGTTTGTGGTTTTGGAACAGGAAACGTTTGCCCGCATTTTTACAGCCGATTTAGCTAGCCCGCCTGCAGGACTTTTTTCAACTCATGAGGGGGTATATCGTTGTGGATTTCTACCGTCCCGATTTGGGTAACGAGGATGAATCGAATTTTTTTCTGAACGGCTTTTTTATCGTGGGTCATCGATTCGACGATTTCGTCGGGGTCGAGCTTGGGCAAGGTCGTCGGCAGACCGAGTTTCTCAAGCAAAGCCTGAATTCTTGTGGGGACGCCGGGATCACATTTTCCTAAATTGCAGGAGAGTCGTGCCGCGTATACCATTCCTATAGCGACGGCTTCGCCGTGCAGGTAGTCGGTGTAATGAGTCAGAGCTTCTACTGCGTGGCCAATCGTGTGGCCGTAGTTCAAAATCATACGATGGTTGGATTCGGTTTCGTCCTTTTCAACGACTTGTCCTTTTACAGCGCAGGAGGTTTGCACAATGCGCTCCATGCAAGCAGGGTCCTGGGCGAGGATAGCCGCGCTGTTGTTTTCGAGAAAATCAAAAAAATCGGGGTCTTCTATGATGCCGTATTTGACGACTTCGGCCAGTCCTGCCTTGAATTCATTTTCGGGCAAGGTTTTCAGCGTATCCAGATCGATGATGACTCTTTGGGGCTGATAAAATGCACCTATCAGGTTTTTCCCTTGCGGGTGATTGACAGCGGTTTTTCCACCCACGCTACTGTCAACTTGCGAGAGTAGTGTTGTCGGTATCTGGATGAAAGGTAAGCCGCGTAACCATACTGCCGCGACGAATCCGGTGAGATCTCCTATCACTCCTCCTCCCAGAGCAACGAGCAAGGATTTACGGTCGCAGTTGAGTTCGAAGAGGCGATCAAATATATCCGCCGCCTGCGTGAGTGATTTGCTAGATTCGCCCTCGGGAATCTCGATCCAGTTGGGTTTCATCCCCACGGTGCTGAGGGCAGAATCGAGCTTGTCTCCATAAAGGGATTTGATCGTTGGATGTGTGAGGACAACGACTTGGCTTGGAAAAACTGCTTCCGCGATGAGCCGCCCGGCTTGCTCTATGAGGCCGGTTCCAATGAGGATATCGTAACTGCGGTCGTCCAGGTCGATGTTTAGTGTCTTCATATCTTAGTCGGCCTAGTATTTTTTAACGACGGTCGGGGTGATAAAAATGAGCAACTCGGAAATGGTTTCGGAAACGGTGGAACTTCTAAAGAACCAACCGAAGAATGGAAGTTTCGAGAAAAAAGGAACACCTTCCTGGCTGTCGTTTGTTGTGTTTTCATAAACGCCACCGAGGACGGTGGTGTCACCGTTGCCTACGAGTACTTCGGTTCGGGCTTCTCGGGTAACAACAACGGGATTTCCAGAGACAAGGCGACTGAAGTCAGGCGCATTTCTTGTGGCGTTGATGTTCATATAAACGAAGTTATCCTGAGTGATATGCGGTGTGACCGTCAGAGCCAGCTCCGCTTCAATGAACTGAATGACCGTGCCGCCGTTGGCCGAGGTTGTTTGGAATGGAATCCGTGAACCACTGGCGATACGTGCTTCGCGGTTGTCGGCGGTGGTGACTTTCGGGCTGGCAAGAACGCGACCCTTGGCTTGTGTCTCCAATGCCTTGAGTTGCAGATCGAGATTGAGCCCACTGAATATATTACCGACCAACAGGTTGATACCGGCAAAATCCCCCGCTGTTTGGGTTCCCGCTGGCAAGAGATCGACCAAAAACCCACCTCCATTATTAGCCAGATCGGAACCCGCTGTAGCAGAAGTAGAATTCGAAGCGGTGACATTTTGCGGTGGAGCGATCAATAGACTGGGCCGACCCGTACCGTCTTGCTGTCCCACTGCGCCCGTCAAGCCCCATTGCACACCGAGTTGCTCTGCGTAACCTTTTGTCACTTCGACGATACGTGCTTCGATCATGACTTGTGGTGTGGCGATGTCGAGAACCTTAATCATCTTCAGCATTTCCTCAATATGAGGAGGAATGTCGGTCAAGATGAGCGTATTGGTGCGGGCGTCAACGGCTACGGACGCGCGCTCAGGATTTCGTTGGGAATATAAATTCTCTATAAGCAGATTCAGGTTACGGACCATATCGTCCAGATTAGCGTAGTTGATGCGGACAACTTCGGTGGTGACCTCCTGAGCCAGACGCTTGGCAAGGTCTGCGGCATTTTTATTACGTCCCGCTGCATTGCGTTCGGCTTCTTCAGTCGCCAAAGTCTCGAAAGTAGCGATGCGGATGGTGTTGTTGCCAAAGCATTCTCTGCCAAGACTATTATTTCTCAATACGAGATCAAAGGCCATGTTCCAGGGAACGTCGTTGATACGAATGTTGACGGTGCCACTGACCTGAGGTGCTATGACGAGGTTGAAACCGCTCACATCAGAAAATAGACGGAAAAGATTTCCCAGACTGGCTCCTTGAAAATCCATCGAGATTTTTTCTTTCTCGCCATTCAATAAAGCGTCGCAAGGATCATCTACGGTGGTGTCTTCAGCAGTGGCAATCAGCACGGAGTCTTGTTTAGGTGCATTATTGGCCTGCATGGCCTCCTGCATAGCCGGCATAGTTGGTGGGCTTGCAGGTTGTTCTTCTGTTGTCGTATTGACCGGTGTTGTTTTGACCGTTTGAGTTGGTTCTGGGTCTGATTGAGATGGTTTCGCCAGCACGGCTTTGGCTGTTTTATCTTTTTGGGATGCCTGGACTTTTACACGCAAGCTTTTGCCATCGGTTTTTTCAATATCGTAATCGGCGGCAGAGGAGAGAACGATTTCTAGGCGCAATATTTTTTGTGTATCAAAATAAATGGGCCGCACAGAATCCACCACTCCCTGTTTGATCTCAAGCGCATCCAACTCGACCGGATGCATGTTGGGAATGTCGAGTACGAGCCTGAGGGGTTTGCTCAGTCGGAAGGCCGTGTATTGAATAATCTCAGAAGATTCAAAGGCAATGATGGTTTTTTCCTTTGACTCCCCCGGTACTATTTCAAGACGCAGAGCCTGCGCGAGTTGCGCCGCTGAGTTTTCTTCAGGGGCTTGTGCAAATTTGAGTGGTTGTCTGAATGGTTCCTCCGCGAAAAGCGGATTTGCCAATAACATTAGGCTGAGAGCCGATATAGCTGTCTTGTGAAATGACATTTTCACGAAATTTCTCATCGATAGATTTTTAATTTGTCTCTGATTTCAAGTAAGAGATTTTTACTTTTTTGGAAAAAATATTTCCTTCAAAATCGCGGACACTTTCAAGCACGATCACATTGTTTTCAGTGATGGAATCGACACGCCCAAAATTGGGGCCGACAAGGGTTCCTATCTTAACGATGTGACCCTTTTTATCTGCAGTCTCAACAAGAGCGACGCGTTCAGATTTTTTCAATAGGCTTCCGACCCAGCTCAATGAATCCAACGGTGCTTGCAGGGGAGAAGTGATTATCATATCTCCTGCGCTGTTCACTTGGCCAATGAGGTCGAGGTATTGGTTGATTGCGGTGTTTTGTTCTCCTAGCCCCATCTTGCCGATACGTGCGGCGTCGGAAAATAAATCTTCGTAGTATTCAAGATCTGCAAAGAGTTTTGGATCATTTTCTCGTATGTAATCGACCACAGGCAGAGGAATCGTTGGAAATTTGTCCTTTTGTTCTGCTAACTGCGCTTCACCCTGTTTGCTCAATTCTTCTTTTGGGTCGACTATCTTGGCATCTAGCACCTTGATCACTTTTAGCATTTGATCTATGTAAGGGCGAACATCGGTGATGATGATGCTTCGGGTGCGTACATCAGCGATGACCTGAGAGTGGTCTGCACCGCTGAGCATCTCTTTCAGTATATCGTCGATGAGTTGCTTGAACACAGATGGATCGATATTGTTGATCGTTACAACCTCTGTTTCCATCGGTTGCACGAGTTCGGCGGCTTCTTCGGCACTGCGTTTACTTTCGATGACCGCGACTTTGGTTTTATGTTCCTCGGAAATATGATTGAGCCGAGCGACACGCACGACATTGTCTCCAAAACATTCTCGCCCTAATTTATTGTTTGCGAGGATGATGTTGAAGGCTTCATTCCAGGGAACTTCCACCAGCCGCATATTGAGTTTTCCTTCAATGTCAGGGCCAAGTATCATGTTGAACCCGCTGACTTCTGCGATCAACCTGAGTGTGTTGCTTAGGTCTGCATCTTGAAAATCCAAAGTGATTCGCTCTTTCACTCCTGCAAGAATCGGGATACAGGGGTCTTCTTCGCTTAACGAGGAGATCTTACTTGGGGTCGTTTCGCTAATTTCTGGACTGGTGTCCGAAGCCATATCTGTTGCGGTGATCGTCTTTTCTTCAATCTTTTCGGGATCAGGCAGATTGTTGCTAGTGGTTTCTGCTGATACAGCTAGTTTCCCAGATTGTGCCAAGTGGATTTTTAGAGCATTCCCTTTGTTTCGTTCGATCCTATAGTCAGGAACACTGGTCAGTTCCATTTCCAGTCGAAGAACTTTAGATTCTTTAAAATATAGTGGGCGTATTGCCTTAACAATGCCTTTGTTGAAAACGATAGATTCGGCGGCGGCACCGGGTTGCATGTTTGACAAGTCGAGGATCAATTTGGGCGGTTTGTTTAGGTTGAACGCGGTGTACTGGATCGGGCCGTTGGAATTGATGGCTACAGTTACTTGTCCCTCGGCTTCTTCCGTTGCTGTTAATTGCGTGATCTCGCGTTTACCGGCGTCAACTTGCGGATTCTCTGCGGCTTGGGCAAAGGTAGCTCCGAGCGCGCAAACAAGACTTGCCGCAAACAATTTTAATATTAGAGTGGGTTTTTTCATGACGGTGCCTCGCTCGTATTTTTCCTATTATTGGAGAATTTGAGTTCCTTTTTTTTGGAAAAAATATTGCCCGCGTAATCACGGGCTTGTTCCAGGATTACAATTTTTTGGTCATCTATTCTTTCAACGATTCCGAAATTGGGTCCGACTAAAACACCTTTTTTAATGGTGAGCCCTAATTTCGAGGTTTGTATCATTGCGACTTTTTGCGAACCTTTTTTTAGGATGCCAACCAATTGAAATTTCTTGTAGTCGGTTTGCAAAGGAGTCAAAGCGATTGTTTTTCGAAATTGTTTGACTGAGCGAATCAGTTTTTTATAGCCTGAAAAATTTGCGTTGAAGACCTCATCATCCATGCTAAGTAGTTGATCGCGATTGGAGAAGGTTCGTGTATAGTCCTCCAGTTTGGAAAATAATTGCGGTCGAGAGTCTTTCATCAGCTTCAAAAATTCCACAGGTATAGAGGGAAGTCGTGAACGCAGTTGGGCAAGTCTGCGACGGTTTTTTTCTGCCGAAGTTGGTTTCTTTTTGCGTCCCAGCTTTATTTCGTCCTTTTTACTCGCACTTCCTGTTCCACCAGAAATCAATGGGATGAATGGGTCGCGCTGTACAATCATCCTGTAGCGTTCTCCTGGTGGAAAAATCTCTTTTAATAGAGAAGATTCCCCTCGCTTTGATCGTATTTGAGTCATGACCTGATTCAATAAGCTAATTCCTTTGTCGACAGAAAAATCCAGTGATTCCAAACGACTGAGCTGGAGTGCTTTGTCGAACCACTTTTGATGCGACGAGTTGAGGAAATCAACATATTGCTGCAATTCGTTTGTGCTCAAGTTGCGATAGCGGTGCGATAATGTTTGCAAAATATGCTCGTAGACCTGTTTCTTACGATCCTTAATCAAAGCTCTTCCCTGTTTAAGAGGTCTGTAAGGAAATGTTAATTGCATAAGGATCTCGGCGTTTTCTTCTGCTACATCCTGCTCTTTTTTTAGTTGTTCCAGGCGAACAATTAATTTCTGCCGTTTTTTGTCGGACGTTTTACTTTTAAGAGATTGACTGAATTTCTGAATTTCTTGTAAGGAAATTTCCTGCCGAGATTGGATCTCCTCAGCTAAAATCTTTTTCCCTAGAGGCGATTGGTACCATTGGTTTAATTTGCTCGCATAATTTGATTTGTAATTTTTATTGAGTTTTCCCTTCAGAATTTTAATGAAAGAAGCAGGCTCGTAATATCGAACGATGATATTTTCCAAGGATTGTATTTCGCCATCTCCCAATCGAAGTTCACCCAAGTGCTCAAAATAAATTTCCTTTTTCAAAAATGGAGAACCCTCTCCGAAACCACTTTGCGTCAACAGGACATTCATCGACGATTCAGTTTCGGCACGAGTGGACGCATCCGTAACTAGAACGGCCAGGAAAGACAATAGAATGATGCCCAGTGCCGATATCGATTTATATTTTTTCTGTTTCGCAAGTATCATCTTGGATCAATTTCCCAAGCAGCTTTTCAAAGCTACTCTGGCTTATAAAAAAGTCACTCTCTGCAACGGAGTTGCAGATTCTATTTTTTTACTTATTTATCTTCAGCACCGTCTACATATGAAAATGTCTTTGCTGTGAAATTGGTGAATAGAACGGGTAAAGTTTCCTTGTCGTTTTTTGATCGGACATTTTTAATCTCCAACGTCAATTCCGAAAAACCAATCAAGCGCAAAGTGTTTTCCATTTTGTCAAAAAAATCCATCGCGCTTCCAAAGTTTCCTTGAAAAGTGATTTCAAAAGGGATTTCTTTATAAAAGTCCTTTATTTCCCCCTCTTGGAGTTCAAATAAGGTCATGTTGAAACCGTTTCTTTTAGAACCAAAGGTAGAAATTTGTTTGAGAAGCCCTGGTAGTTCTTCTTCTTTCGGAAGTTGTTTTTTTTCCAGTCGCAATTTGCCCTCAGTCAGAATGAGTTCTCTGGAAATGGTCTCTTTTTTATTTACGGTGCGTTGATACTGCTTTAACGTGCGTTGCAATTCATCCTTCTTTGCGTCGAGAGCGACCATCTCTTCATTGGTTGTTGCATATAAGGTAAAGACATAGACGATGATTAACAAAATGCCGATGCCAAGGCCCGCTAATAAATAATAGGCTTGCTTGACATTCTCAAGGAGGTGGTAAGGTAATTTGTCAAATATGGCGTCCATTCCTTAAGTTCCTCAGGCGTTTTGTGGTGGATGAATGGGCATATAACAATAAATCGAAAATTTAACCGTAGGGGTTTGTGTAGATTTTCTTTTTTGAGTTTTGAATATGAAAACTTTTTTGAAATACGGGATTTGGCCCAGGTCTCGGGTCAATTGAGCTACAGAATTGCTGGCATTCAAGCCGGCGGCTTCACCCTTTATTTCAATAAACTCATAAAACGTGCTTGGATCTACATCGCCTTCTTTTTTCTTTTTTTTCTTTTTCTTCTTCTTTTTCTTATCAGGGTTTTCAAACAAAATGTAGGGAACTCTGCTTTTTTTGAGATCCTTCCAATTTTTTTGTTCGACCGATGTCAGCCAGATATCATCTGGAATTCGTAAATAGAGATCGTTGAGGACGCGAGTGGTTTCAAGTTGCCCGGTCCTGAGTTGCTGTATTCCATCGACGATTTGCAAAAGACGTTTTGATTTTGCCTGCATGGCTTTGACAGCCTTAAAATCTTTTTCCAGAGATTTAATTTGTTGATCCAGCTCTGCGATCTCAATTTTTTTTCGATCCAATTCTCCCTGTTCAACTAACCAGTGGGCGGCGGCAAGAATGGTGCAGACCAGGGCCAGAGCACCAGCCTTAAGCAGTTGTTTCTGGACGCTTACCTTGAACAGCTCGTTGCGGTAGTCGTGTAAATTAATGGCAATGAGCGTGAGACCTGCCGCGGCTGTTGTATCTGTTGTCGCCTGCGTTGAAGAATCGACTGCGCTTTCGACTGTTTCGACCGGGTCCATAGCCTCGACCTTTCGCTTGCCCAAACGGGGAAGCTTCCAGCGAGGCATCTTGAATTTGATTTCCGGCAGTTTAAATTTTTTCATTTATGATCAAATCGTCGAGTTGCCAGTCCGATAGCGACGGCGGACAATGGGGCCAGTGCTTGAATGGCTTCCATGTCAAATTGCTTTGGATTGAACCGTAGTGACTGAATGGGATCAAGAATTTCCGTTGGCACTTTAAAGTGATCGGCCATGTAATGAGAAATGCCGGGAATTAAAGCTCCCCCTCCGCTAATAATAATTTTTTCCAATGGGCGAGAATGAGTACTGTTGTAGTGCTCGAATGTTTTTTCCAATTCGTCCATTATTTTTTCTAATGCTTTTTGGATCGTGGCGACGACTGCTTCGGCTTTAACTTGGGAAGGGACTGCGCCCAACTTCATATCCAAAGTTTCGCTGACCGTGGAGTCGTATTTAGAAATTAACTTGTTTGTGATGTGACTGCCCCCGATGGGAATGTCCCGAGTCTGAACAGTGACGCCATTGCTAAGAATATTCAAGTGGGTGAAGGAGTCACCGAGATCTACCAAGGCAACGGAACCCGAATGCCACATATCCGCTTGAAGGTTTAGAGCGTTGACCATGGCAAATACGTCGAGGTCCATGATGACGGGTTTTAATCCAGCGGCGGTCATAACGTCCATACGGCTTTCAATGATCTCATTTTGGACTGCGACCAGGAGGACGTCCATCTTTGGTTCTGCGGCTGGGGCGTCTTCTTCAAATTCCGGGTCGTTTTCATCAGGCTGTGCCTGGCCTAAAATCTGGTAGCTCAAACTAACGTCGTCGATATCGAATGGGATGTATTGATCGGCTTCTTCGCTGATACGTTCTTGCAGATCCTCTGGACTCATCTCATCAATTTTTATCTTCTTGACGATGACGGCTTCGCCTGCGAGGGAGGAGATTGCAAATTTTGTGTCTATTTTTTCGGCTTTTAAAAGTCGACTCAATGTTTCCGAGACTTCATCGGGCTTCTGGATCACCCCGTCGACTATGGATTCAGGCTCTTGGGCCATGATGCCAAAATTGAGTAGCTCAGTTTCCTTCTTTTTTGATGACAACTGGGCCACTTTAATGGAGTGGGACCCGATGTCTACGGCTACCAGAGGAGTGTTTTTGGAAAGAAACATAACGCAACTTTTCTAGCCCTGATTTTAAATTCAAGGCAGGTTTGAATCAGGATCGTTTAATGTCCAGTTTTGCTGGCAAACCAGTGGGCTTGTCCGCTACCAACTGGATTCTTGGTACAACTGAAAGTAAGTTGACCGTGCTTATTTTATTGTGCCGGTTTCAACGGAGCAACCTTACTTTCATCCCGTTCTTCATTCATGAAAATTCGAGATCTATCTGCGAGCTTGTAACCTAAAGCCAGTATGATTTTACGTTTGGTGTCCACGCGGCATTCCTTGCCTTTTTCGATTCGGTCAATCGTCTGAACGGTTACGCTGGCCTTGCGTGCTAGTTCAGCTTTACTCATCATCATATTTTCTCTTAACTGCCGTACGCAATTAGTCTCGGCCACGGTAATATCCCCCTTCTATTCTATGTTATAAAGTGTGATAATAGGCTTATTTTTCTGAAGCAGATTATCAGAACTATTGCATTGTGTAAATGGACACATCAAAGTTTATATAAAGGCAACAAGTTTGTCTATGAAAAAGTAAGTTAGTGCCGATTTATCATCTATTTATATAAATAGATGTAAACTTAGTTAAATTAATACAAACAAGTGTCAGGGTTTACTTGTTGAAGTTTCCCGATTTTTCTTTTAGGTTCAATTCCTATGAAACAGGTATTTTTAGAAACTCACGGTTGCCAGATGAATGCGGCGGATACGGATAGAATGGAGGCCTTGTTATTCCATTCTGGTTATTTGCGAACGGAAGCGGTAGAGAATGCTGACTTGATCATCGTGAATACTTGCTCGATTCGTGAAAAGGCAGAAAATAAGATTTATTCTCTATTTGGTACTTACCGACCGCTGAAGAGGCGAAATCCCGATCTCATTCTTGGGCTTACAGGCTGTCTCGCGCAACAAGAGGGCGAGCGTCTTTTGAAAAGGGCCCCTCATATCAATTTTGTGATGGGACCGGATGAGGTGGAGAGAGTGGCTCAGGTTGTGGAAGCGGCTACAAAGTCTCGCAAATCGCGTGTCTGGATAGAATTTGATAAGGGGAAGGAATACGCCATTCCCCAAATCGACCTGCTTCCGGGGGAGAGGGCAAATACCAGTTCGTTTGTCAATATTATCAAGGGCTGTGACAAATTCTGTAGCTTCTGCGTAGTTCCTTTCACGAGGGGACGGGAAAAATCACGTTCGGCTGATGAAATTTGCGCCGAAGCGCGCCAATTGATAGATCAGGGCGCGCGCGAAATTATCCTGCTTGGGCAGAATGTGAATGCTTACGGAAAAAGAGATCTTATCCCAGCTGTGGCGTTTCATGAATTGCTCTACAGAGTGGCCGAAATCCCGGGTTTGGAGCGTTTGCGATTCACGACCAGCCATCCCAGGGATTTCACTCCAGAAACAGTTACAGCTTTTGGAGAGCTTGATGTTCTGGTAAATCATCTGCATCTACCGGTGCAAAGTGGCAGTGATCGTATCCTTGAAGAGATGCGGCGGGGTCATGGGGTGGACGAATATATGGGATTGATTCAGGCTCTGAAAGACACGGTTCCGGATATGGCATTTTCTACCGACGTCATCGTGGGTTTTCCCAGCGAAACAGAACGGGAGTTTGAGATGACTCTGGAGCTCATGGGAAAAGTGGGTTTCTCCAATAGTTACATGTTTCAATACAGTGCTCGCCCGAATACACCTGCGGCAGATTGGCCAGATACGACACCAGAGGAAGTGAAAAAGCACCGACTGCAAAAAACCATCGAACTGCAAAACCGATTGACTCACGAACAGGGCCAGCGGTTTCTGGGTAAAAGTGTTGAGGTCTTAGTGGAAGGACTCTCCCGAAAGTCCTCTGATGATGGCACGCCTCGTTGGCGGGGTCGTACGGCGCATTACTGGTCTCTGCAATTTGACGATCCAGAATCAAAAGTCCAGCAAGGGGATCTTGTAACGGTTCAAGTTGAAGGCTTGCGCGGTCATTCTTTTTTTGGCTCTATGATTGGCTGTAACGGTGAAGTTCCGCAAAAAAATCCTGTCAAGGTCTGAGGAATTTAATAAAGTTCTCAAATGGAAGGTTCTGATACTTTTATGAAATCTTTTTTCTTTTTGTGTTTTGCCTCAATTTTTTTGTATTCATGTACGGCTGGTTATTCCCGTTCTGAAAGTGCCTCTATTGGTTTGAATCTAACATTTGCAATTGATTCGATTAAGAATGAACGGTATGACGATGCTATCAAAGATTTAGACAATGCTATAAAAGGCGGGCCAAATACCCCCTATTTGTTTGCGGCACATTTGTATAGAGGAATGGCTCAATATGCCATGGGCAACTATGATGCGGCTGTTGCAGATTTTGAAAGAACATCTGAGTTAGCATCCAGAAATGAAGAAAAAGGTCCCTGGATAAGGAAGGTTGCAGGTATATTTGCTGATAGAGCGGAGAAGCGTGTACCCTTCAGTAAGGAGATGCTACAGAAACTTACTCCTTATTAAGATTAAGTAAGCGTAGATGTTGCCTGAATGGTTTGCAGTTTTAACGGCTGGCGCAAGTGACACACACAACGCTTTCGGGAAGTAGGAGGATTCTGCCTCGCGGGATGGGTTCGTCGCATCGGACGCATATCCCAAATTCAGGCGAATCGATTTTCCCCAAGGCTCTTTCCAGCTTGGTCAGGCGTAGTCTGGCGGAGTTCAGGGAGGCTTCACTCACGCTCTTGCTGTTGATTGCTTCCATGCGGGTCAGGCGACCGATTGCATTATCCGGTGCCACGGGTTTGGACGTTTCTTTCAGACCTTCTATCAGGTGTTTTTGAGCCTGAATTTCTTCTTCTATTTGCTTGCGAAATTCTTCGCGCTCGGCATTGTCCATGTCATTCTCCGTCACCCTCGTTAAGATACAAGGAATTGATGTGTGGTAGAGCAGGCGGTATTCAATCTTCGCTCGAAAATTCCTTGCCAAATATTTTATAGCGAGTGTCTTCCATTCCCAGCTTATTGTAAACGCTTTGCGCTGGCAAATTTTCGTTTTCGACATAGAGTCTCAGTCCGCAGACTTCAGGCTGGGACTTGGCCAATGCTTCGATGTGAGCAAAAAGGGCAGTGAACACGCCTTGCTTGCGAGACTTGGGGCTTACATAAACACTGTGAATCCACCAGAACTCACCATTTCGCCAATCGCTCCATTCAAAGGCGATCATGGCTTGCCCTACGACTTCCCCTGCTATTTCTGCGAGGTAAAATTGACAACGGTTTGCCTTATTTATTCCTGATAAGGCTCCCTTGTGGACGGTTTCTCTATTCAGTTCTTTCTTTTCTGTTTCCCAAGCCATTTCTATGTTGTTCTCAGCAATCAGGGGTGAATCTTCGGGGAGAGCTGATCGGATGTGGATCGAGTTTTCCATTCAGATGGGTAGGGGGGAATAAAACAAGGAAGTCGCCATTGAAGAGGGCGGGATTGTCCTATTAATTATTTTTCGTCGGCTTTTTCAGGAGGTGCTAAGGCTTCTTTAAGTTTTTTGATCAAGGCTGTTTTAGTCTCTTCCTCAGCTTTGGCACGATCGCGACGTTTTACAGCCCGGTCTTTGCGAATGTTTGTGTTTGGACTCAAACGTCGGACGTCTTCGTCTTTTTTTGCACTGGCTTTCAAAAAATTGCCTGTTTCCTTCAATGCTTCCAACTCAAAGGCAGATAACTTTTCTGCAAGAGCAATTTTTTGATCCAAAGCCCCTCTTACCACCTGATCGATGTTCAAATCAAGAGGCTTGTCTATGTAGGGGGTGTAGCGTGCAATATCGGCATTTAGAAAGCCGAGTGCTTCGTTGATGGCACTGGTTTCCTCAGCTGTCAGTTTAGGTTCTTCTTCTGCGGAGGATCTCGAAAAAGGCGGTTCTTTTTTCTCTTCTTTGGGCTCTTCCTGTTCGGGTTTTTTAATACGGGCGGGTGCGGGAGAGAACATTTTCCCCATATTTCTTTGATACTTAAGCGGGACGTTAGAGAGGTCGTCTGTGAAATTACGCCGACCCTGGTCGTCAGTCCAGTGGTAGACCTGAGAGTAGGCTTGTGGGGCAGATAACAGTAAAATCGCGGAGATAAAGAGAAACGCGAAACTAAACAGTCGCATGCTCAGCACTTTCGGCATAGAACCTCTTTGAGAGTCTTTAAGATTAAACGACCCGGGACTGAACCTTTAGAGAAATCATTGTTTGAGATTGCCCTGTAGGGCAATGAATTCGGGTATCTCAAGTTTACTAAAAGTTTTTCTTTCCCCACTCAACAATTTTGCTGAAGCTTTCACTTAAAAAGTTGGCGATGCTGTGAACCCCTTGCTCAATAAAATGAATATAAGCTGCTTGCTCCGGGGTTAGAGAAACTGAATCCCCGTGCTCGCTAGGTTCTGCATGTGCTTCTTCTGGATCTTCCTCATGTCCAGCAGCGTGCTCATCAACAGATTCTTCCTCGTGCTCAGCAGACTCAGCATGCTCTTCAGCAGATGCTTCCTCGTGTCCAGCAGACTCGGCGTGTTCGTCAGCAGATGCTTCTTCGTGTCCAGCAGACTCGGCATGCTCTTCAGCAGATTCTTCCTCGTGCCCGGCAGACTCAGCATGCTCTTCAGCAGATGCTTCTTCGTGTCCGGCAGACTCAGCATGCTCTTCAGCAGATGCTTCTTCGTGTCCAGCAGACTCAGCGTGCTCATCAGCAGATTCTTCCTCGTGCCCGGCAGACTCGGCGTGTTCGTCAG
>JAJDBG010000099.1 GCA_029261475.1 Nitrospinaceae bacterium | reverse complement strand
TCTTCGAGTTGAGTGAGTGTTTCCTCGCGAATTTTTTTGCGTTGTGCTTCGAGAAGGATTCGTCGAGAGAGAACAATGTTGCCGCGTTTCTTGTTCATCTTGATGATTTTCATCTCGAATTTTTCGCCGATCAGTTTTTCGAGATTGCGTATTGGACGCAAGTCGATTTGAGAACCTGGGAGAAAAGCTTTGAGTCCGATATCCACAGTCAAGCCGCCTTTAGCCTTAGCCATGACGGTACCTGTGATGGTTTGATCGGCTTCAAAAGTTTCGACCAATTCGCCCCACAATTTGATTTTGTTGGCTTTTTCCTTGGATAGAACAACGTTGCCATCGTTATCTTCAACTCTTTCCAAGAAGACTTCGACTTCGTCACCTATAGAGAGGCTTTTGCCGTGGTCGGAAAATTCGCTAGCCGAGATCATGCCTTCGGATTTGAAGCCGACATCGATCGTGACCATGTCCTTATTCAGATCCAGAACGATTCCGTTGATGATTTGTCCTTGTTTGAACTGGGCGAGGTTGTTGCTAAAGTAATCCTCCATCTCCGCATAGGCTTCTTTATCTTCCGGGCTCATTTCCCATTTGCCGTCCAAATCTTCCATATCGGCAATGGCATCAAGCTCCATTTGTTCTTTAATATCCATTCTGCTCTCTCTTTCTTTCTGTTAGCTTCTGTTAGCTAAGGTTGATGATGTTTGTTTTTAAAGATTATTTTTTTTCAATGATTTCCAGTATCTGTTCCACGACTTCGTTTGGATTGAAGCGAGTGGTGTCGAGAAGCATGCCGTCTTCCGCCATAACTAATGGGGAAATTTTCCGGTTTCTGTCCTCGTGATCTCTTCTTTTTACTTGCTCAATAATTTCTTCCAGATTCGCGGAAGGATTCTTTTCTTTGAGTTCCAGATAGCGCCGTCGCCCTCTTTCCTCGGGATTTGCTTCCATAAAAAATTTAAACTCAGCGTTCGGGAACACAACCGTTCCAATGTCTCGTCCATCCATTACAACGCCGCCTTTTTTCCCAAGCTCTCTTTGCTTGGCGATGAGAACTTCACGGACTTTGGGTTGTGCGGCGACAATGGCGGCCCCGGCTCCGACCGTCTCGTTTTTCAGCAGAGCCGTTACATCCTCTCCGTCGGCGAGAACCTGTTGCCCCTCGGCCTGCGGAATCAATTGAATGTCCAGTTTTTCCGCAATTTTGGCGATGATATCGAGATCATGCAGATCAGCATTTTTCCGTTGTGCGCTTAGAGCCACCGCTCGGTACATAGCACCCGTGTCGATATAGCGAAAGTTCAAGCGTTGGGCGATGATCTTTGCGGCAGTACTTTTCCCGCTTCCTGCGGGTCCATCTATGGCGATAATCATTTGGCAGTCATTTCGATTCGGCTTTTCTGCGCTTTTCGGAAAGAGTTTTCCAACGGGGCCGATTGGTTGTTCTCAATGCACTGACGAGCGAGGTCAAGCTCGCGCTGAAATTTGCCAATCAAGTTCAATAAAGGTTCCCTATTGTGCAGACAAATATCTCGCCACATGACAGGGTCCGAGGCGGCAATGCGCGAACTGTCCTTCAATCCTTTTCCCGAATACTTCGCCACGTTGTCGCAATTTTTTGTTTTTAAATCCGTCAAGGTATTGATGAGCGTGAAAGCGATGATATGGGGCAGATGGCTGACGGCTCCTAAAATGATGTCATGTTCTTCGGCAGTCATCTCAATCACCTCCATTCCAACGTCGGTCCAAAAAACCTTAAGTTTCGATAACGCAGAGGGAGACGTTTTGGTGGATGGAGTGACGATGCACTGGGCTCCGCAAAACAAATCTGCGTTCGATGCAGAAACCCCCGACTTTTCGCCACCTGCAATAGGGTGTGAACCGACGAAAAACATATTCTCTGGCATAACAGCATCAATTTCTGTGACCAACTCAGCTTTCACTGAACCCACATCAGTGACCAGGCAACCGGGCTTGAGATGAGGAAGAACTTCCTTCAATCGTGGGACGATGGTGCCGACGGGCGAACAGAAAACAATCAAATCTGCGTCTTTCACAGCAGTTCGCAGGTCTTGACTAAAAGTATCGATCACACCGAGTTGTTTGGCTTTTTCCAGCGTTGCCAGATTCCTTCCAAAACCCGAAATACTAGAGACAAGATTTTCTTTTCTGCAAACTCGGGCAAGCGATCCTCCCAGCAAACCCACTCCAATGATGCACATTTTTTCAAAATGTTTCATAATACAATCACCCTTTTTGAGGGTAAGAACCCAGGTTCCGTAAAAAGAGGCAACGCTTGGCAAGGGTTTTAATAGCCTTGCTAACCGTTTCTTCGTCCTTGTGGCCCTCAATATCAATATAAAATAAATATTCCCAGGGATGATTTCGCAGAGGACGGGATTGGATACGAGTGAGATTGATCCCTTTACGCGCGAAGAGTTGAAGCATTTTTAATAAAGATCCCGCTTCGTCTGGAATAGAAAAAAGGATGGATGTTTTATCCTTTGCTGTTTTCTGTGCAGGGTTTTTCCCTATAATTAGGAAGCGTGTGGAATTTTCCTGCCGATCTTGAATATTTTCTGCAAGAATATTGAGCCCGTAAATTTCCGCAGCCAATTTGCCGGCGATTGCCGCCGAGTTTTTTTTATCACAAATGGATTCCGCCGCAGAAGCAGTGCTGGAAGACGGCACTTGCTGGGCCGTAGGTAAATTTTTATTCAGCCAGTTCCGACACTGAGCAAAAGGTTGCGGGTGAGAATGGACTGTTTTTATCCCGGCAATATCCTCTTGTTTTGACATCAGGAAATGCGACACCTTCAAATTCATTTCGCCGCAGATCAAAAGAGGAGAATCGACGAAACAATCAAGCGTCAAGTTGACAGTTCCTTCAGTAGAATTTTCCACAGGAACAACGCCGTAATCACTCTTGCCTTGCTCGACAGCATTGAAAACGGACTCTATACTAGGAGCGGGATCAAACTGAGAGGAATGACCAAAATGCTTGACAGCGGCTTGATGGGAGAACGTGGATTTCGGTCCTAAAAAGGACACACGTATCGGCTCTTGTAAAGCACGAGACGCAGAAAATATTTCACGGAATAGGATTTCGACCGCTGAATTGGGAAACGGTCCCTGATTCTTGGAAATGAGGTCGTCAAGAATCTCACGTTCACGATGCGGAACGTAAATAGGATCGCCTTTGAGGGCTTTTTCCTTGCCAATTTCTACAGACAGGCCTGCTCGCTGGTTTAGCAAGCCAAGAAGCTGATTGTCTAATTCGGTTATTTCTTTACGTAGCTTGTCAATCTTGCGCAATGCGCTGTTCCACCTTTTCCCTAAGATTTTCGAGAAATACTGGATTTCCGAATGGGGAGCCCTTGATATTTCCACATTAGCTACTTAGAATGCAAGTAAATAATTACATATTAATAAAATTAATAATTTAACCATAGAGGTATTACGCAAATGTTATTACTCGAATTCAGTATGTCTCCCATGACTCGCGGCGAAAGCGTTAGCGATATTGTTAGCCGCTCGCTAGATATAATAGATGAAAGTGGAGTTGATTATAAATTGAACCCCATGGGCACTGTTCTGGAAGGAGAGTGGGACGAAGTGATGAGTGTCGTAAAGCAATGCTACGAAAAAATGAGCTCCGATTGCGATCGAATTTCCTGTGCGATAAAAATTGATTACCGCAAAGGGGCAAAAGGAAGATTGGAATCCAAAATTGCTTCCGTAGAAGAAAAGCTTGGAAAAGTTCTTAAAAAATAGCCTTGGCACAGATTATGTTTGAATAATATTACCTTGTGAATTCATGGTTTTTATTTGTATTAATTTTTGATTATTTAGGTTAAAAAATAATACAAGTTTTCGTTTTTGTTTCATTGTTGGGATGATGAATGGAGTGGCTGAAATAATTTTTCATGCTCTAACTGTTTATGAATGAGTATATTGCGGATTTTCAGTGCTTTCCCGTTTGTATGTTGGCATGGGAGTTGCTTTATATTGGATTATAGAGGCGCGCTCCAGTTTCCTGGTTGTGAGCTTCTTAAGCTGTAAACTGAGGTTTTCAGGTGGGGAAAAATGGTTTTTGTGAAAAATATTTATTTCGATATATCAATCATTTTCGCAAATAGCTAAGGCGTTGAAGTGATTAATTACTTGTAGTTTAGGGTTATTGGATTATCATTAACAGTATCCAGCGGAAAAATGTTAGATAATTTCGACAACCATTTTATTTGGAGAAATTGTTTTGAATACTAAGGACAGTAAATCGGTAGAGATTCAATTGGTTGGCAGGGAAGGGGAAAAGGGTTTCAGTATGATTGAATTGCTCGTCTCCATTTCATTGCTCGGAGCTGGTATTTTGGCTTATGGAGGGATGACGGGCACTATTATTGGCTTGGACAAAAGAAGCAAGATGGAGAGTATTGCCATAACCCTTGGTCAGGATAAAGTTGAATACATCAAAAATGTTGCACGTTCTACAGAACTGCCATCCGATGGAGATTTGGTCAATCCCGAAGTATCTGGAGGGGTTTGGGCGGATTCGTCAGAGGAAGTTTTGGATGAGTTGGGCGGCACAGGATCGGATGCTAAATACACAAGAACATGGACAATCGTTCCGGTCGCAAACTCAAGTCATCTGTATGATGTTGGGGTAAAGATCGCCTGGGTAGATAAGAGTTCGCGTTTTGAAACATTGCATACCTTGATCAATCAGAATGTTGGCGTGGCCGCGTCGGAAGTTGTTGTTGCTGATGAGGAAGAAGCTGAAGAAGAAGGCGGAGATTCGGCTGACAAAGATAAGGATGGCGACAAAGACAAGGACGGCGACAAAGACAAGGACGGCGACAAAGACAAGGACGGCGACAAAGATGATGACAAAGATAAAGATAAGGATGGCGATAAAGATAAGGATGGCGATAAAGATAAGGATGATGACTGAGCTTAGCGGGGAAATGGTTGCGTGATAAGCGCGGTCATCAGGAATTCTACCAATGCCGGGCGGGACTTGAGTGAGAAATAGTCGCGCTCCGGGAGTGAGAAGGATAACGTTTTAAGGTTGGGGAAATAGCGTGAATATTCTAAAAAAAATCCAAAGAAACGAGCAGGAAGGTGTGACCTTGGCAGAAATTCTGATAGGTATGGCCATCAGTTCTGCGTTGCTCATCGCGGTATTTAAGATTTTTATTCAGCAACAAAGTGCTTTTGATAACTTAAGTGACAATACGCTGATTCGGGCAAAAGGGCGTTTGGCAATCAAGCTCCTGTCCAAGGAAATCAGAATGGCAGGGCATGGTATGCCTAAAAATACAGCGATCGTTAGTTTTGATGCTAATTCGATCACCTATCAAGTAGGTGGCGTTTCTACTACGGTGCCCCCAGCATCTGCGGGGACGAAGGCTGTCAGTGGCGGAGATGTATCGCTTGATGTGGTGTCGGCCACAGGTTTTGCAGATGGCAACAATATCGTTATAAACGATCCGGCTTTGGGAACAACAGAGTTTGCAGAAATCGATGGCGATCCGGATGCGGCTAGCGATCCAAATACAATTCCTCTGAAAGCTGGAGTGGTGCAGGACTTTATTTATGGGGTCAATTCCAATTTAGTGACGGTAACAGCTTACAACTCTATTAATATTTTCTTGGAAGGAACCAGTGTGGTTAAAACGGTAGATGGCCAAAGGGTGACAGTTATTCAAGATGTTTCTTCCGGCGATGGCTTGTCTTTCGATTTCAACGGAGCACTGGAAACCTCTGCGATAGAAAAAGTAGGGATCACCTTGAAATTGATCGATCCTACCAATTCCAGAGCAACCATTAATCTAAAATCAGATATTTCTTTGAGGAATCAGGGCTTATGAAAAAACTCAAATCTGAATGGATACAACATGCTAAAAATTTGATGACACCTTGGAAGCGGGTTTTTTCGGGCGAGCAAGGGGTGGCTCTCATCACTACAATGCTTTTCACTTTTATACTTGCCGCATTGGCATTGGTTGCTGTCAAATGGTCAACAACCGATAACACTCGGTCGGATCAGTATATTCGTTCTCGCACCGCTTTTTATATTGCTGAAGCTGGGGTGCAGAGGTCGTTGAATTTCCTTAATTACGATTCTGACGGCAAAGTACCCGGTGATGCTGGAGATGGATTTACCAGTGTTCTCAATAATTTCCTCACAACGCACTCGGACGATTTGGTCGACGTTTCTTATAATGGAGGGGCTTACAACGTCACTCTGAGCGATAATGACGACAACGATGGCGATACTGCGTCCGATGTGGATAACACCATCGAATTGACTTCCCAAGGGACAAAGGGAAACACTTCCGTTTCTATCAGGGCGATTTTACATCGACCTCTTTTCAGCGCAGAACATGCGATTGCAACTGAAAGTGCTTTGACCTTTACGGGTAATACTTCCGTAAGCGGGTCCAAGGGAAGTGTGCACGCCAATGGCGCGATTACAGGAACATCAAACGACGTTGACGAAGGCATTACCTCGGCAGACACCTGCGATTCACCTTGTACAACAGCCGGTGCTGAAAACTTTCCAGAAATCAAACCATCGGCTTTGGAATCGTATGCAGATTATTTTCTTAAGAGCGACGGTGCTATCACTAATGCAGATGGAACAACATTGACACCCGATGAAAACAATCTGAGTAATCTGGCTTATGAGGATTCTGGAGATTACACTGGCTGGCTTGCCTGGGATGCCAATGCTGAAGGTCTCTATTATGTAGAGGGCAATATTAAATTCGTCGATGCAAGTGTTCCAGACGATGGCTCTTGCCCAGCAGGAAAGACTTTGATTTGTCATCTACCACCAGGTAATCCGGAAAATCAAAAACAAAAATGTTTGCCACAACCTGCGATCGCGGCCCATTTGGCTCATGGCGATACAGAAGGCTTGTGTGGAGAGGCTGCCGCTTCGGCAGATGGAGACAAGGATAAAGACAGTGATAAAGATGGTGACAAAGACAAAGATGGTGACAAGGATAAAGACAGTGACAAGGATAAAGACAGTGACAAAGATGGTGACAAAGATGGTGACAAAGATGGTGACAAAGATGGTGACAAAGATGGTGACAAAGATGGTGACAAAGATAAGGACAGCGACAGCGCGAGTCTACTGGATTTCCTATTGCCAAGCGTAGCTCACGCTTCTGGAGAAGATGATAAGGACAAGGATAAGGATAAGGACGGAGACAAAGACAAGGATGGCGACAAGGACAAGGATGGCGACAAGGACAAGGATGGCGACAAGGACAAGGATGGCGACAAAGATAAGGATGGCGACAAAGATAAGGATGGCGACAAAGATAAGGACAAGGACGACGATGCAGACGCTGGGTCCTGGAAAGTCTCTGTCATTGCCGAGGGTAATATCCTAGTCGAAGGAACTCAGGATCTTCTGGACTATAAAAATAGTTCTCGCTCCGCAGATATTCAGAACCTGTTCTTTGTAGCGGGTGGCGATATCAATTTGCAAGGAACCCTTTCAAATACGATCGAAGGGATCATTGCGGCAAAGGAGCAGATCAATATGGCGGGTAATCTGACACTCAAAGGATATATCCTCGCTACAGATGAAGCGGACGATAGTTCCTCTGTTACAGGCAATTCGATTGGCAAGGATTTGACTGTAACGTTCAATGGTTATGGCAATCCCTTTTTGGCGAAGCCTGTAAAAGTGCTTTCCTGGAAGGAGTTGTAATCGGAATACTTTTTAAGGTTTTTAGTTAACAGGGAAAGGTGGGTCGGGTTTATCCGGCCCACCTTTTTTTATTTGGAAAATGAATTGAGGAACAGTTAAAAAAGTTGGCGGAGGTTTCGTCAACTTATTAATCTAATTGCAGGATCGAAGTTCCCGCTACTCAAATGACATTTAAATAATGAGAAACTTTAGGCTTGGAGTTCCCAATATGAAATGACCATGCTTTCTCCTGATTTGCCTTGTCTGTATTGGTCACACGATCGTGCTGGCGTAAGTGCTCGGCCCATGATTCGACGATAAAATTTTCTACGAATCGGGCAGAGTTTTCTGTGTCATGAAAAAGCCCCCAGTGCATAGCCCCATCCCCCACACGACTCTGCCTGATTTTTTGCAATGCTTCTTTAAATTCATTTGAACGGTTTGGATCAATTTCGTATTCAACCGTTACCAGTACGGGGCCATCCTCATGGTCCATATCGATCACAACATCAGGTGCAGGCCAATGCAGTGAAGGCGAAAGATTCAAACCTTCTCTATCACCAAGACTGAACGATCGAGTTAAGAATAATCCGCAAATCAATGAAGCTCCTGCAATATACAATGTGTTTGCGATTCCAATGTTATTTGCAAACGCGCCCCATAGCAAACTCCCTCCCGCCATACCTCCAAAAAAGAAGAGCATGAAATAAATTGCCATTGCTCTGGCTCGGACCCACGAGGGTACGGATATTTGGGCGGCTAAATTTAAATTCGATAGAAGAGCCAACCAGGCGACGCCACCCAAAAACATAGCAAAGCATACAAATATAAAATTATGAATGTATCCCGTTAAGGAAATCACTCCTGCCAATAGAACGATGCCACCAGCGACCAGCGAATCTACGGAAAAC
>JAJDBG010000098.1 GCA_029261475.1 Nitrospinaceae bacterium | reverse complement strand
AATGTCTGCCCGCATTAATTTTTTTAGTCCATTGTCCTCATTATCTTCTTGTTCTGGTTCTGATTTTTTATCTCCAATTTTTAACGTACCGGCAGTTAGAAGAAGATTCAATGTGGGAGCTTCGCTTTCCTTGTAGCTCGCTTGAAAGGAAAGTTTGGACTCATCTGAGGACCATTGTCCTTCCTTGAGGGTGTAGTCGTTTCCCTTTCGGTTGAGTTTGCCACTGAAAGTTCCGGGAAGGGTAGACGCGTTTGCCGGGTCTAGTTGAACATTTGTAAATTTCAGTTCGGCAGCAGGCAAAACCTTGTCCCATTGATCCAGTTGACCTCTCATATGGGCACTCAGATTGAGTGCCCCTTGTTTTGCGAAAGCAAGGGAAGTGAAATAACGAGAGACAGATGTGAGTTCCAGCTCCGGTGCTGTGATGTTCAGGTCAAAGGAAGGGCTGTCTCCGTTGCTGATAGTGCCGGTCCCGTTGACGCGTATTTTTTCCAGATCGAATTGGATTTTCTTGAGGCTCAAACCATTGGTGGGGGTGTACGTTCCCTGCAGGCGGATCGGATTGGATACGTTTCCGGGTTTGGAAAAAACGGATTCTCGTTGATAAGTTACGGAAGTCATATCGATGACTTGGTCAAATGCGATATCCTCATTTTCCGCACGCAACGTTCCGTTGATTTTAAGAGGGCCTTTGAATTCCCAGTCCTTTAAATAGGAGATATTCTTAAAGTCGCTGTTGAGAAGTTTGTCAAGTTGATAGGTCAAACTATAAGAAGGCGCGGCAGGAGCGGAGTCGTCTGTCCCAATGTTTCCGAGTAAGTTTCCTTTGAATTGCAGGGGGCCTTCAAATTTTAATTTTTGTAAATGTGGGATGTCTTTCAGGTCGCTACTCAATAGTTTGTTAAGGTCAAACTTCAAGGCGTAAGCCAGGCGAGAAGGATTGGAGGGATCGATATTTCCACTCAAGCGGAGTGGGGAATTCCCGTACCAACCAGCGATGTTTTCCAGTAAAAAGGGTGATTGATTGGAAAACTTTATTGTTCCCGTCAAGTTCATCAAAGACTGAAAGCGGTCGCGATATTTGATAGAGGCGTTTTTCAAATGAGCACTTCCCCAGGACTTTTCGCTTCCGGGTTTATTAGGGGCGGCTGTTAAAAAGCGTTCGACATCGACAAACCCGCCGGTAAATTCAATGTGTTTTAGCGATTCTTCAGCAGATTTTGAAAGCGGAAAATCTACCAGTAAATGAGGTAAATCGACCAGGCTGATGTGAAATTTTGATGAGATATTTTGATAGGGATTTTTAGCATCGAGATTCAAGCTGGCGTTGAAATTTGAGAAAGAGCTTTGCTTTAATTTTCCTGAGAAATTGTCCAGGGTCGCGGTTGTTACTGCCCCGGTTTTATTTTTTTCCGCAATCGACGGTTCATTATAAAAAACCTCGCCGGTCACCGCAGTGATGATCTCGTGCAATCCTTTGCGCCTGATAGACGCATCCTGTACGACCAAATGACCCGTAATAGAAAGATCCGAATCGTCCTCGAGCGAACCTTTCAGTGTGACCGCTACGACCCCACTCCCCTTGATTTCTTCCAATTCGTTTAGAGTTTTTACGAAAGGATCGTCTTCCAGTATACGAATGAGGAAGGTTTTAAATGCTTGAATTTCTACCTCATTTTTCACCTGAAGATCCGCGATAGGTGCGTGTAGTAAATTTTTGATGGTTCCGCTAATTTGTTTGATTGGCAAACCTTCAAAGGTTGTATCGGAAATGAAGACTTCGCTGTCACCCTTTTTTAGCTTCAAAGATCCTGTGACTTTTTTAAAGTCGGGGAGAGGATCTAACCAGTCCACTCGCTCCAGATCCATTTCCGCAGAAATCAGGCTATCGTTTTTCTCTGTTCCCAATCCCTTCAATTCGCTGAGTTTGCCATTGAAGCTCAAGGATTTTATTTTTATGGTTCCTCCCCGAAAGCGGCTGTGCAGTATGGAATGCACTCTTTCCGGGATTATTTTCAGCGGTAAATAATTGGGGCTTTGATCGATATAAAAGGGATTGGTCGATGCCGAAAATTCGATTTGTGGATCGTCGGCAAAGATATTTTTTGACCGAGCCGTTCCCTCCAAGTGAAATGGGCCTGCATTCATCGCTACGTTTTTTAATTCCAGTGCTGTTCCGTCGTACAAAGCCGAGAAATGGGCACTGGCTCGATTTGACGTTGATTGGTTTGATAAAACAGGAAGCCCGTCACGTCCTGCTACCGAGTATTGAGCCTGACCGTTGATTTTCCAGGACTGAGTGCCTTCAAAATCTGTTTCAAAAGAAAGACGACTGTTCTCGGGAACATTCAACGAAATAAATTTAAGATAGGGGGTTGCGGTTTTCAACTGCAATCCCTGAACTTTCATTTCCCCTGCAATGGCAACATTAGAAAAATCCCCTGTCAGGATTTCAGCCCCCAAGGTTCCGGTTGTATTGATGAAAGTAGGAGGTCCTTCGTTTGGAATTTCACCTCCAAGTACAAAGTTCAGCTTTTTTTTCAAAAGAGGTTTTTGAATACGAATATGGAAGTTTTCCAGGGCTATCTGTTTGGGAGATTCTTCGGCGGCGATGGCATGATCGACAAATTTCAGGGAACTTTCTTGAAAGCTCAATTCGTTGATGGTGCTGACTTTAAAAAAATTTTCCCAACTGGAAGAGTTCCTGGAGCTTGCCTTGGGTGACCAGCCACCTAAACGAATCTCTCCAGAAGAATTGCGCTCTAGAAGCAAATAAGCACCTTGAACGATCACTTTATGAATTTCGACTTGTTTTTCCAGGAGGGGTAAAAGCTTGGCTACCACCCAAATGCTTCTGGCAGAACATTCGGGGCCACTGCCCTCTGCTCCTCCAATTGAAACATTACGCAATCTCACGCTCAGTCCCTTGGACCAATCCAGCTCAGCGGCACCCACAACCACTTTTCGATTTGTCAAAGTTTCCAATTGCATGATCGCAAGTTTTTTAAAACGATCAACATCTGTCAAATTCCAAAAAACCAGGCCGACCAGAGAGACCGTGGCTAGTAGAAGAAAGGCCAGAGAATATTTGAAAACTGTTTTTATTCGAAGGAAAAGCATGAAATTATATTTCGCAAATAAAAATCGGGTGGCTCAAACAGTGTTCGATTTGTAAAAAGAGGGGTTGATACTCATTGTACCTCATTTTTTTATTGCCAATACAAATCAAGGCCGATGACCAAAAGAAACTGGATTGGCTCAATCAATTTCAAAAACCTATATTTTAAAAAAGTTCCTGTTTGAGATAATTCTTCAATCAACTAAAATTGGCGATGGTGTTTGGAGCCTGAAACGCTACCGTAGAAAAGCGGGGTCGTTCCCCCAAAACCGAGTAGGTTCTTGTTGAAAATATAGAAATTTGCTGTTTGCATCCAAAGAGCCAGGCGGAGAAAAGAATTGCTTACAGCGGAAAAAATTATGTTATCTTCTATTTTATTTTAGTTGAGCCAATTGCTTGGGGTTAGACTCCTAACACTATGTATATCATTATGTTAGGGTTTTTTCAATGGCGCGTTTTAGGGGATTCGGTATGGACCCATCGTTGGAATCGCTTGTTTACGGTATCCATTCAACCATGGAAGTTTTGACGACGGGAAGCAGGAAGTGTTCCCGAATCGTTACTATGGCGGGACAGGACTCGGAGAAGAAAAAAGAGGTCATCAGCAAGGCCAAAAGTATGGGCATTCGGGTTGAAGTTTTGCCGCGCGCCGCGTTTCGAAAAAAATTCCAAAATAGAGCGAATCAAGGCATCATCGCTTATGTTGCCGCTATAAAAACATTCACGCTGGAAGAACTCATCCGCTCGGCATATCAAGCGACCGACAAACCGACCCTCGCTATATTGGATAGCATAGAAGATCCGCAAAATCTGGGGGCCTTCATTCGTTCTGCAGGTGCGCTCGACTGTCATGGTCTGATTCTGCCGAGTCGCCGGGCGGCACCTCTCAATGCAACCGTGGCGAAAGTATCCGCCGGGGCCATCGAGCGGCTCCCCATTGCCGAAACGACATCGTTGCAACATGCGTTGGAAACATTGCGGAACGAAGGGTTCTGGATTTACGGTTTGGATGCTGAAGCACCCGCTCCCTGTTGGCAGGTGGACTTGAACGGTCCTGTTGTCTTTATTCTAGGTAATGAAGCAAAAGGTATTCGTCCATTGCTCAAAAAATCCTGCGATTTTCTTATCTCCGTTCCCATGTCCAGCGGAGCCGAATCGTTGAATGCAGGAGGAGCAGGCGCGATCATCTTGTATGAGATATTGAGGCAAAAAAGAGCTGCGTTGGAGGGGAAATGAGTTGCGACCCAACGTAAAAAAGGCCGGGGCGTATACAACGCCACCGACCTTTCATAATCTGCTTGAAACCAATAGTGAAGTTCAGAAATAACTTTAAGGCTACAGGCCCCATAGGCGGGACAAGTGGTAACCCGGCTATTTTAGAACTCCGGAGTTTCTTTAGATCCTGCTACGTAACCGACGCATAGCCGCTTTGCGCTTTTTCTTTGCTTCTTTTTGCTTGCGCTTTTTCTTAACTGATGGCTTTTCGTAAAACCTTCTGCGTTTCAGCTCTTTAAGCAGGCCTTCTTTCGTCATTTGGCGTTTCAATATTTTTAACGCTCGTTCGACTTGGTTCTGATAGACGGTAACTTCCAAAAATTCTCCCCCCCCTTCAAAAAAAAGAACGATCCTTTAGGATCTGACTGAAAAATCGAGATGTGGTATTCTGAGGGAAAAGTTATGCAATGTCAAATCAAGATTTTCCAATTCTAAAAGTCTCTGAAAATAAGCTATGAATTCTTCATCTGTTACAAACGCTATTCGCATCGTTTTTGTGGTCGCAGTTGTTTTTTTAGCACTTTCTCCTGCGAGAAATGCTCACTCTTCCAGTTATGCCGTTCCCAATGATGGTTCACCTTACACGAATCTGAAAGACGTTCCGGTGGGTAGCATCATCCATGTTCCCACGGGCCTGCGTGTGTCTTCGGAAGCTTTGATCGATGGTGTGTCGGGTTCACGAGTCATATATGTGGGTGAAACACATGACAATATGGCGGCTCACCGCGCCCAACTGGATATCATTCGTGCTTTGGAGGAGCGGTTTCCGGGAGAAATAGCGGTCGGCATGGAAATGTTTCGCCGTTCGGCTCAAACTCAGCTCTACTCCTGGGCGAAGGGAGAGTTGCCGTTGCGAGAATTTAAAAAACTCTTTCGGGAGAATTGGGGGCCTGGTTATGAATTATACCAGCCGATCTTCGATTACCTGAAAGAGCACAATATTCCGCTAATCGGCCTGAAATCTTCGAAAGAAACAGAAGGCCATTTTCGTAAGGGAGAGATGGGGGAATATCCTGAAATGAATTTCAACGATGAGTATCATCGAGCCTATGCCATGTCCACATTTGGCGGGCACACTGAAAAAGTCGAAAAACCTTATCGTATGCTGACCCTTTGGGAAGAGTCGATGGCTAGAACCGTCGCCGATTTTTTACGAACCGATCGTAGCGGCCAAAAAAAATTAGTCGTATTGGCGGGCGGGTTCCATGTGCAATACGGCTTTGGTATTCCCAAGCGTGCCTTTCGCCGCACCCCGCACGCTTATTCCATCGTCCTGCCGACAGTGGTCGAAGTTCCGGTCGAGCTAAAGGAAAGTCGGGAAATGGAAATCGAACACGTGTCCATTCCCCTTTACTCCGCAGATTATCTTTGGAAAGTAGACTACGAAATTCTACCAGACAATCGCATTCGCCTCGGTGTGATGTTGCAAGAACAAGAGAGCGGATTGCTAGTGCGAGGAGTGGGTGACAATTCGTCAGCGCAAAGAGCGGGAATAAAAGAAGACGATCTGCTGATCGAAGTCGATGGAAAAGCCTTGGCAGTCGTCCCCGATCTGGCAGATTACCTGCAAACGAAATCTCCCGGTGATAGTGTGATCCTGAAATTGTTACGCGGAGGAAAAACCGAGAAAGTCACCGCTATTTTAACGGCAAATGGAAAGCACTAGCCTGCGGAAAGACCTGTTGGCAGGTTCTATTTGTCGCGGGCTACGCCCGCTAGAATTTTGAATATGCCCGCCGTAGCGGAGTCCATTAATGGATTGTTAGTTTTAAAGGAACGATCTGTTGAATGGTTCTATTTGCCCCCGGCGGCTCGCCGGGCTAGAATTTTGAATATGCCCGCCGTAGCGGGGTCCATTAATGGATCGTTAGTTTTAAAGGAACGATCTGTAGAATGGTTCTATTTGCCCC
>JAJDBG010000097.1 GCA_029261475.1 Nitrospinaceae bacterium | reverse complement strand
TATCGCTTCAAACCTGAACGCACAAGGCAGGATTGACGCAGCACTCGCCATAAGCATGACCGTGACTGCAGCGGTCGCGGGTGCGGCCTCGAATGACCTGGTAGCAAACCCGGCGATATCGATCACGGCAACACCGGATATCGATGCACCGGGACGGCTTGGATCATCGAACAGCCTGTCGGTCTCAGTATCGGCCGGACTGACTGGATCCGGATCGCTTCAGGCAGCGCCGACGCTCTCGCTGAGCGCTATTGCTGATCTGGATGCTGCCGGCCAAGTTGCCGCGGTATTGCCGATCGCACTGACCGTGGCAGCAAATCCGAACGCTGAAGGGCGACTGGCGGCAGCAGCGCAGCTCGTGATTAGCATCGCGGCAGGGCTGACCGATGCGAATGCAGCAGGGCTCGGATCAGCGGTACGTTTATTGGTCAAGGCTCGGGATCGGCTGGTTTCGGTAGGACAAAGAGATCGCCGAATAGTGGCTGCCCCGAGGCAGCGTCGAGTCATCACCAATAAGTTCAACTGAGGCAGGCTAATGGGAAAGGGTTCGAATGAACGATAGCTTCGCAGCTTCTGTTGGTGAGATCGAAACAGTCACCTTCGATTTCTCAGAAGATCTCGCAAACCCATGGCGTCGTAACTTTGAGTACTCGTTAGCAGAGTTCATCACGGTTGGGTCGTTTGTCTACGAGTGCACTAACGCAGGCAAGACCGGCGCCGAGGAACCCAGCGAGTGGTTAACTACGATCGGTCAAACAATTGAGGATGGGTCCGTTCAGTGGACGGTCCGCGACTTTAGTAACTCGGGCAGTGATTCGATATCAACTAAGACAGTGACCGCCCCAGCGGGATTGAACGTGGGCAGTAGCTCAATCATCAAGAGCACGCGCGTCGACGTTACGTTCACGGTGGTATCAGGTGGCACTCATGATCTGTTGTGCCAGGTAGACACCGCGGCTGGACAGAGACACAAGCAAACGCTGAAGGTTGTAGTTTAGTAAGCGAATGCCAAGGACGCCGATGCATGGTACTGCCAATTGGCAGAAGAGGCGCGCCGCGCAGCTCGCGTCAGAGCCGCTGTGCAGGAAGTGCAAAGCAAATGGGTTAGTCGTCAGCGCCACCGTTGCTGACCACATCGAGCCACATCGCGGCGATCCAGAGAAATTCTGGACAGGTGAGTTGCAAAGCCTCTGCGACCACTGCCATAACTCTTTGAAACAAAAGGAAGAACGGCGAGATGAATCACTCGAGACAGACGCGGATGGCGTGGTCGCAGAGTCATTGTTCGGGGAGGGGCGGGTCTGATCTCTCAGAGCTTCCGTCCTAGACCGGAGAGAGCCCAAAGAAAAAAATCTGTACGGGTCTGGGGAATTTTGAATATGAGGTAAGAGATGGCCGGCAAAGGTCCAGCACCCAAAAAGAAAACGACCAGGCAACGGCGAAATAAAACGTCAACTACGTCGACGCTAATCGAGTCCAGCCCGCTAGGCAGCGGTCGGGCACCGGGACTGGGCCGCCGGCCAGATCGGCGACCTTGGCGTGCCCAAGTGAAGTCTTTCTGGGCGGACGTATGGCAATCGCCGATGGCGCCGGAGTACACACAGTCGGACGTTCATGGTCTTTTGATGCTCGCCGATCTGATCCAGCAATACTGGGACGATCCGTGTCCACAGATTGCTTCGGAGATTAGACTACAGCGACAGTGCTATGGACTGACACCGATTGATCGTCGTCGCTTGCAGTGGGAAATCAAGCGGGTGGATGAGACGCCGAAGAAGCCAAGAGCAACTCGGCCGAAGCGAGCAAAGGATCCACGAGCACTACTTAGGGCAGTGAAATGACTGTTCTAATGGTACCCGATGACGGGGACAAGTTATGGCCTAGCCTTGGTGACCAGGTCTGCGACTGGATCGAAGAGCACCTCGTGTTTGGTCCCGGAGATCTGCGAGGACAGCCCGCACGAATAGATGACGAAAAAAGAGCACTTATCTATCGGGCATACGAGGTATTTCCAAAGGGTCACAAGCAGGGTGGCCGCCGACGATTCAAACGAGTCGGATTCAGCATGGCCAAGGGTCTCGCTAAGACGGAGTTTGCCGCATGGATTGCCGCGGCGGAACTACATCCGCGCGCACCGGTTCGATGCATCGGCTGGAGTAACGGGCGGCCGCTCGGTGGTCCGGTTACTGATCCGTATATTCCGATGGTGGCGTATACGGAGGAGCAATCTGACGAGCTCGCCTACGGTGCACTGAAGGCGATAATCGAAGAAAGCTCGGTCTGCGAAGATTTCGACATTGGGCTTGAGCGGATTATGCGAGTGAACGGTGACGGCAAGGCCGTTTCACTGGCGACGAGTCCGAATGCCCGGGATGGTGCAAGAACGACATTCCAGATTGCCGACGAGACCCACTGGTGGACATCGGATAGATTGAAGAAAGCACATCAGACGATGCTCGCGAACCTTCCGAAGCGCATGGCATCGGATGCGTGGGCGCTGGAAGTTACGACAGCTCCGGAACCTGGTGCTGGTTCGGTTGCAGAGTCGACCATGGATTATGCGAAAGCACTCGCGGATGGTCGGGCAAAGAATCCTCGAATGTTCTTTTTTCACCGCCAGGCATCTGATAAGCACGATCTCGATACCGAGAAGGGCGCCCGAGCCGCGGTTATTGAGGCATCCGGCACCGCAAAGAAGTGGCGGGATATCGACGGCATTGTTGAACTTTGGCGGGACCCGACGACAGACAGGGCATATTGGGAGCGCGTCTGGTGTAACCGTTTGGTTCAGTCATCTCGCCAAGCATTCGATATTGAGCGCTGGAAAGACCTTAGCGATGCCAGCCCGGTCATCGATGGTGACTTGATCACCATTGGATTCGACGGCGCGCTGACCTATGACTCGACCGGGATTGTGTGCACGCACGTCGAAACGGGATATCAATGGCAAGCAGGATTGTGGGAGCGCCCCTACGAGGCTGAAGAATGGCGAGTGCCCGCGGATGAAGTCGACGACTGTGTTCAGGCGCTGTTTCAACGCTTTGCCGTCTGGAGTATGTACGCGGACCCGCCGTATTGGCAGGCGTGGATTTCGAAGTGGCAGGGTCAGCACGGTGAGAAGACCGTGGTCGAGTGGTGGACGAATCGCCGTCGTCCGATGGCCCATGCGTTGGAGTCCTTCGAAACAGCCATCACGGACGGAACGATTAGTCATTCAGGCGACAAACACCTGACTCGACACTTGGGGAACGCATGTCGTCACGAATTACCACAAAGAAACGAGGAAGACGGGAGCCCGTTATGGTTGATCAGAAAGGATCGTTCAGATTCGCCTTACAAGATAGATCTTGTCATGGCTGCGGTTTTGTCTTGGGAGGCCCGCAATGATGCAATCGCGGCCGGCGCGCTTATTGAAACGTCGTCGCCTTGGGAAGATCCCGAATATCGGATACAAGCCTGATGCGTTTTAGTAATCCTTTCAAGAGAGAGCAGCGCGACTCGATCGAGGATCCGAGCGTTCCTATTTCGTCAGAAAACATTATGGCGTTTCTCGGGTTGGATACTATCTCGTCATCTGGTGAGAATGTGTCCGTCGAAACAGCGCTTGGTGTGCCGGCAGTCTGGGCAGCAGTTAACTTTCTATCAGGAACCCTTGCAGGACTACCGCTGCACATTTTTCGCCGGTCCGGAGATGATCGCAAGCGCCAAAGCGGACAACTTTCCAATCTCCTGAATTCGGCCGCGAACGATGAAATGTCATCCTTCGACTGGAGAAAGTACGTATTCGACTGCGTTTTCACGACCGGTCGGAGCGTCACTTTCATTGAGCGAAATGCGGCAGGCACACCAGTAAACCTGTGGCCACTGGTTATGGCCAACGTGACGGTTAAGATGATCTCTGGCCGGCGCACGTATGAGTACAAAGAACCAGGACGGAAGCTAGTCACATATAAGGCGAGCGAGGTCATCGACATCTCGTTCATGCTGAAGGCGGATCAGATCGCATCGCGTTCGCCGATAATGACCAACGCAGATACGATCGGGCTGGCCCAAGCCGCTACGAAGTTTGGTGGTAAGTTTTTCAGGAATGGCGGCGTGCCGCCGTTTGCTATTGAAGGACCATTTCAGTCACCGGGGGCTCTGCAGCGAGCTGCTAGCGATTTAGCTGATGCTGTCCGCAAAGCTTCAAAAGAAAACCGACTGGCGTTGTCGATCCCGCAAGGTCACACGATAAAGCAATTGGGCGCAAACCCGGAGAAGTCACAACTGGTTGACCTTCAGCGATTCATTGTTGAGCAGGTTGCACGTATCTATTCGCTGCCACCAACGTTCCTGCAGGATCTAACGCATGGAACGTTTTCAAATACCGAGCAACAGGATCTGCATCTAGTCAAGCACACACTGAAGCGCTGGGTTGAGCAGTTTGAGAAAGAGATCAATCTGAAACTCTTCGGTCGAAAATCGAACGCTCGGTTTGCCGAGTTCAATTTGGACGGCATGCTCCGGGGTGACTTTAAGACCCGGATGGAAGGATATGCACAGGGTGTTCAGAACGCGATTATTAAACCGAATGAGGTTCGTCGCATCGAGAATTACCCGGATGACGAACACGGCGATGATCTTATGATCCAGGGCGCAACAGTTCCGGTCAAAAACGTAGGCGAGGTCGACAATGGACAAACTTGAAATTCGGGTCGGTATACCGGTTGAAATTCGTGCCACTGAGGACGGTGGTGTAGTTGTGAGCGGATATGCCGCGGTATTCGGAGAGGTCGCCGATATTGGCGGCTGGTTCACAGAAGAAATCGCGCCCGGTGCGTTTACAGATGCGATTGGTCGAGACGATGTTGTGTTTCTTATCAATCACGACGGATTGCCGCTTGCCCGGACTCGATCAGGGACGCTAACCCTCGAGGAGGACAGTCATGGCCTTCGCATGGAAACCACTCTTGACTCTGATGATCCGGATGCGCAGTCGATTATTGGCAAGATGAAACGCGGTGATCTCGACAAAATGTCGTTCTCGTTCATCGCGGAACTTCAAGAATGGGATGAGACGGGTGAGATACCGCATCGGAAAATCAAGCAGGCATCGCTTCGCGACGTTTCAATTGTCACGTTCCCAGCCTATGACGGTACCGAAATCGGCCTTCGCTGCTTAGAAGACTTCAGAGCCAGTAAGCGAACCAGAAATTTCAATTCGGCAAATCGCCGGGTAATGGAAAGCAAGGCCGACCGCAAACTATCAAAACTGAATCATCACCTCGCTAAATAGCGAGAGAAAGGTCGCTGCCTGCGGCTGATTTGAGCGAGCGCCTTCAGGGCGCTTTTTTTATGAATACGGATTGAGGTAATACCATGAAAACGGAAATTAGAAAACTCCGCGAGCAGCAGGCAAAAATCGTAGCCGATGCTCGAGAACGTCTGGAAGAGATCACGGACGAAACACCTGCCGAGCGAGTGCTTGAACTGGAACAGCAGTTCGATCGAGCCATGGAAGAGCATGACACGATCGAGAAAAAGATTGATCGCCTTCAGAAGCTGTCGGATGCAGAAGATAGGCTGAACGAAGCTGACCCTCGGCGCCCCGGCGGTGATGGCGAGGCTCCTGGAGAAGAGTCCGAAGAAGCACCCAGTTATCGAGATGCATTTGCTAAGGCAATTAGTTTCGGTATGTCCGCACTGAGTCCTGCTGAGCGTCAAGTAATGAGCGATGCGCGGGCTGAGTTACCGGAGGAGATTCGAGCGCAAACGTCGGGTACGGACGCATCCGGTGGATACACCGTGCCCACGGAGTTCAGTGGCGAGATCGATAGGGCAATGGCGGCATGGGGTCCACTCTGGGATGCCGATATCGTTCAGGAACTGAATACCAGCAATGGACGAAGAATCGAGTGGCCCACCGTTGACGACACTGCGAAAACGGGCCGCATCAAGGCGGAAAACGCGAGTGTTGATGACGACGGCACGGATGACGTCGTTTTTGGTCAGAAATTGCTGGATGCCTACGTCTACGACACCGGCATGGTGAAAGTTCCCATCGAGCTGCTTCAGGACTCGGCATTCAATATTGAAGGTTTGCTGAACGATCTGTTTGGCGAGCGCCTGGGTAGGACGGCCAATACCATTCTCACGACTGGTACGGGTTCGGCACAACCGAACGGTGTTGTGACCGCATCAACACTGGGTAAGACGGCGGCATCCAATGCAGCCATCACAGCCGATGAGTTGATCGATCTTTTGCACTCTGTCGATCCAGCCTATCGTGCTTCGCCGCGTTCTCGTTGGATGTTCAACGATACAACCATGGCGGCCGTCCGTAAGCTGAAAGACGGTCAGGGCAACTACCTGTGGCAAATGGGCGATGTCCGTGTCGGTGAGCCTGCGCAGATTCTTGGCCATCCGTACTCAGTAAATCAGGCAATGGCCAACATCGCGACAGTGGCTAAGACTGTCCTGTTTGGTGATTTCAGCAAGTACATCGTGCGCAAGGTTCTGGGCTTCCAGGTGCTTACATTACGCGAGCGCTACGCTGAAAGCTTCCAGATTGGGCTGGTCGGTTTCAAGCGGTTCGATGGTGAACTGATCAACACCGCCGCCGTCAAGCATCTGGCGCATCCGGTCTAGTAGACCAACGATGATCTGAAGGGAGGGCTTCGGCCCTCCCTCTTTTTCGAGGGAATCCAATGAAAGTTAAGTTACTGGTATCCAGAGCAGGAGCGATCGGTGCACAGAATGCGGGCGATGAAATCGACGTCTCCAAGGAAGAAGCGAAACGAATGATGGAGTCGGAGCCCCCGCAATGCGTGCCGGTCAGGGCGGGTAAGTCGAAGGTCGAGAAAGCGACCAAGAAATGAGCTGGGATCGCGTCTCGGTATTGACCGGTCCTACCGAAAGGTCCATGACTATCGATGACATAAAGTGCCGAATTCGAATCGATACGAATGTCGATGACGCGCTACTGATGAGGTTCATTCAGGGTGCGGAATCTCTAATCGATGGGCCGCTCGGGATCGGATATGCGTTGATGTCACAGACATGGCGCCTGTCATTGGATTCGTTTTGCGAAACCATTTACTTGCCCGGGGCACCGATCAAGTCTGTCGCGTCAGTCAACTATGTTGATACTGCCGGTGCAGACCAGGTGGTGGACTCCGCCAATTGGCACCTTGATATCAGATCAACCCCTGTACGTCTTGTTCCAGCATACGGTACGACCTGGCCAGCAACACGCGGCCAAAACGGTGCAGTGTGGGTTGATTACGTTCTCGGTGAAACAGATTCCGACAACATAGAAGCGAGCCTTATTGATGCGCTGTCTCTTCTGGTTGGCCACAGGGATGCCAATCGTGAGGCGACTTCCGAAATCAAGTTGCATTCGTTGCCGCTTGGTGTTGAGTCGATTCTCGCCGAATACAGACAATCAGGCGTCGCGGCGTAATGAAAGCCGGCCGCCTCGATCATCGCTGGGACATCCAGACACGCAAAACCGTGAGTGATGGATTTGGCGAAGACGTTGTTACATGGAACACAGTCGACACCGTCTGGGGTTCATGGGAGCCACTTAAGGGTTCCGAGAAGTGGTCCGCTCAGCAGTTCGTTGAAACGGCCGTTGCCAGGGTAAGGATGCGCTACAACCCAACCGTCACGGCATTGCACAGAATCAAGAATCCCGAGCTCGGCCAGTTCGAAATCATGGGGGAGCCCGAGCAGCGTCGTCGCGAAGGTGAAACCGTGCTGCATGTTAGTCGGGTAGTCGAGTAATGGCTGACATTGCTGAAGCAATCTTTTCCCGACTGAGCACCGATGCAACGGTCGCAGCGTTAGTGAAGAAGCGGATTTATCCGTTCACACCGGTTGACCCCGTTCAGCGGCCGTATGTCACGTATCACCTGGTATCTATGGGGCCACGGCCGCATGCGATGGGGGCAGATCCCGCCGTCGTCACCGACCGCTACCAGGTGGACCTGTGGGCGGACACATACAACAAATTGATAACCCTCAATACTGCAGTGATGGCTGTTCTATCACGATGGCGCGGTACTGAGGCGGGCGTAACCATTCAAGCAAGTTTTCATGTTGATCGCCGGGATTTCTACGAGAAAGACACGAAATACCGACGTCGCTCTCTGGATTTCGAGATCAGCTGGGAGGAATAAGTGGGCACATCAGTACTGACAAACGCACTACTGCTATTCGACGGCCGTGACTTAACAGGACAGTCGAACGCGGTGGGTCTCGATTATGGCGCCGAGAGCAAGGACGACACATCGCTGGCAGACGATACCCGCTCGAATATTGGCGGTCTCAAGACAGCTGGACTCAGCGCAGAGGGTTTCTTTGATGCATCCATGGATGCCGATCTATTCACGGCCGTTGGTGTCTCCGGCAGCCTGATATCGGTTGCAGAGGGTCTTGCGGTCGGCGATCGCGCTTACAACCTGCAGGCACTTCTAGGCGAGTACCAGCCGCTTGGAGGCCAGGTTGGCGATGTTATCGGTTACTCACTGAATGCATCTGCCCGCGGCAGTCTCGAGCGCGGTGAGCTGCTTTTTCATTCGCCATCAGAGGTTCTGACGGGTGTCGGGTCTGCGTTGAACGCCGGCGCTGCTGCCACTCAAGTCACCGCGATACTGCATATCTTCGGTACTTCGCCGGGCGACACTCTCGACGTTGTTGTCGAATCGGACGTTGATAACACATTCGCGACCCCGGCCGCACAGGTCACTTTCGCGCAGACCGGTGTTCGTTCTGCGCAACGCGTTGTAGCTGTCGGTGCGGTTACGGACGCATGGTGGCGAATTTCTTACACGATCGGCGGCGTAAGCCCCGATTTCGGTTTTGCAGTAATCCTGATAGTGGAGTGAGTCAATGACAACTGAAGTATTAACTGACGCTCGAGTCGAGTATGACTCGGTCGATCTTTCAGCATT